>CAYYUS010000399.1:0-3513 GCA_964474925.1 uncultured Akkermansia sp.
TACCTCACTTCGAAAAAATGCTATACGATAATTCGCAGTTGGTGAGTTTGTATTGTGAAGCATACCGCTTAACGAAAAATACGTTATATAAGACGATAGTTGAAGAAACATTGGATTTTGTAATAAACGAATGGTTAAAACCTGAAGGTTGTTTTTATTCGGCTTACGATGCCGATAGCGAAGGAGTAGAGGGGAAGTTTTACGTTTGGAGCAAAGACGAATTGCACAGTATTTTAAAAGACGATTTTGAAATTTTCGCAAAATGCTATCAGGTGAATGAGGTGGGTTATTGGGAAGATGAAAATTATATTTTGATGCGTTCTGAAAATTGGGGACAAATTGCGGCCGAGCATCAATTGAATTTGGAGAGTTTGAATACGAAAATAAATGGATGCAAACAAAAACTATAGGCGGTTGCTGAAAAACGAGTTAAGCCAGGTTTGGATGATAAAACCATTGTAAGCTGGAATGCCTTAATGGCAAAAGGATTTGCAGATGCTTACGCATGTTTTGGAAATGTAAAACATAAACAAGTTGCTTTAAAATGCTGCGATTTTATTTTGAAGCAGCAGATCAATAAAAACGGTTTGCATCGGATCTATAAGAATGGAACAACAAAGATCCCGGCTTTTTTGGACGATTATGCGTTTACAATTGACGCATTGTTGAGTGCAAGTTTGATCGATGCCAATTCAAACTACCTTGCCGAAGCACAAAAATTAACACGCTACTTCCGAATTATTTTACTATACAAGTACAAATAATAACGAATTAATTACCCAGCAAACCGAAACATCCGACAATGTAATTCCTGCCTCCAATTCTCAAATGGCACTTAATTTATTTAATTTGGGTATCCTTATGCAAAAGCCCCATTATATTGAAAAGGCCAAAAAAATGCTGCATTTATTTGCGGGCGAAATGGCTGGATATACGCCCGGGTACAGCAATTGGGGCTGTTTAGCGCTGAATTTTACCAAGCCGCATAAAGAGCTTGTAATTGTTGGTAACAATGTTGATGAAATATTTTTAGACCTCCATAAATATTACTTTACAAATACGACTTTAGTAGGAAGCAACAAAGCCTCTGAGCTTCCGTTGATTACGAATAGATTTAAGGACGGCGAAACACTCATTTATGTGTGTAAGAACAGCACCTGCGATCTGCCCGTAAAAACGGTTTTGGAGGCCATAAAAAAACTTGAAGGTACTTAAACTCATAGCTGTAATTGTGTTCATGACTCATCATGTAACAGCTCAATTACTTTTTCCTGATCATAATACTGTTTTTAAAAAGGAATACACATTCTCGCCTCAATACATCAATAAAAATCAGATCAAAAAAATTGTTTTTGAGATCCTCGATAAAAAGGATTTTGAAGCACCCGTTGATCGCCGCTTAGTTGAAAATTACGAATTCAGTAGTTTCGGTCTTCTTTTAAGATTCTATTATACCGATATCATCAAAACTATAGAGAAGGAAGTGAATGTTCCTGCGCAATATCGTGGAAAGAGAAAAATAAAAGGCGCTTATTCCTACATGGTGAATGATTTTATTTATGATACCATTAGTACAACCTTCATGTATAAGGAACTCTCTAATAAATTACTCATGAAACGCTCTCATTTGGGCAGCGGATTTTATGATACACGCTATTATCGTTATGATTCGCTAATGAACATGATCGAAGAAACGCGCTATAAAGAAACCAATGTATCGCAAAGCAGAAATGATTTTATTTTGGGAAGTCAGGTTTTAGTAAGCAAGGATAGCACCACGGTTTTAAAATATAGCGAAGAACAAACCAAGATCACTTATTTTAATAGCGAGCGTCGTCCATACAAGGAACAAATTATTTTAAGAAAGAATGGAAATGTAGTGAACATCAACGAAAGTTATGTGGCTGCATCATGGATCCAACAAAACCAGCAATTTGAGTATAACGAGAAAGGGCAAATGACTTTGGCAGTATTCAATAGCAATGCTAATGTGAATTTATCCTATAAACATACGTTTGATTATGATAAGAACGGATGGTTACTCACTGAAAAAAAATACAAGAACGATATTCTTCTCACCGAATCAAGTTATGTGAACGACACATTATCTTCCTTGGTGAACTCGGTTGTGATCCGCGATTTCGCAAACAAAAGTATACGTATCATTAAGATGAAATATTCTTATTATGATAGTTTACAGGTGAAAGGGAAGTAGGTTTGTTTTGCCCCTCTGGGGCAAGTGAATTATTTTGGTATTTGTTTTAAAAATATTTGGTCCCTCCGGGACCAAACACGAACGGCCCTTGAGGGGCCGAACGTTTTTAAAAAGATCTAACAATGTTTCCCATTGCCCCAGCGGAGCAAAACACTTTACTTCTTATCAGCAGGTTTAAAATCTAAACTCAAACTATTCACACAATAGCGCTGCCCGGTTTGTGTAGGGCCATCATCAAAAATATGTCCCAAGTGCCCGCCGCATTTAGCGCATACAATTTCGGTGCGCACCATTCCAAGTGTATTATCTTTTATTTTTAAGATCTTTTCTCCTTTACCAAGTTCGGCATCAAAACTTGGCCATCCGCAATGGCTATCAAATTTTTGATCGCTGGTAAACAACTCGGTATTGCAACCTGCGCAAGTGTAAACGCCTTTATCAGTGGTTAACGTAAATTTACCTGTAAAAGGTCTTTCAGTTCCTTTTTCACGCAATACGTGGTATTGCTCAGGGGTTAATTGTTTTTTCCACTCTTCATCGGTTTTTTTATAGGAGGTTTCCATAGGTTTTGTTTCTTTACTTTCGGTTTTTTGTGCGGTGTTTGTTTGGCAACTATATAATTGCGCGCTTAACACACTTGCAAATATGATCACTAATTTTTTCATGTATTAAAGGTAGACCTAAAGTCTACCAAAACGAAATTTTTAGCAAAATTTAATTAATTCCGTCTACTTCTTTCCTTCACCTCATCCATCAACAGCTCATCCAAATTTGTTTTTTTCTTGATGTGAATAAAACTACCTTTTCCTTTCTCTGCAATTTCTTTCAAATTCTTTATCGCATCTCTATCATCTCCAAATCCGATCACACTCATAACAATTGGATTATTTTCCTGTTGCGCAATAAACTTTTTTTCATCCTCGCTGTAAAAATTAAATTTCCCATCGGTAGCCAAAATCATTTGGTTGTTTCCTTCTTTAATATAGTGACTTATCAAAACACTTTCGCTTTTAATAATGGCTTGTCTCCCTTTGGTTAATCCTCTTGCTTTTAATCCATTTACAATTTTGTGGAGCTCTTCCTTTTTTGAACCATTTATATTCTCTGCTAAAACTCTAACACTATCCGCGTAGCAAACTAAGGTTATAAAATCAATATCGCGTACATCATCAATTAATTTATTGATCGCAATTTTCAGCAATGGTAATTTCAACGAATCCTTCATCGAATTACTTACGTCAACCAAAAACAATAAATTATTCGGCTTGTAAAGTGTTTCGGGTAATTTTTCATTTATC
>CAYYUS010000400.1:0-3510 GCA_964474925.1 uncultured Akkermansia sp.
GCTCAGGGTACTCTCATAAATATTTTTTTACTCAACTTTGTTTATCGAAGGCGAAATAAATGCTAAACAAGAAAATGCTTCTAATAAAATTGAATTTTTCAACTCCAAACTCTACCCTTCGACTACGCTTGGAATGACTAGTGGTATTTTAGTCCAACATCGCCATTGTATGCGACCTCAACTCTAATTTATTTTTTAAGATCTTTGACCTCATAATTACTCAACCCAGCTTTTATAATATTTTCCATCATCGATCTTCATCGCATCTTCCGTTACCATAAGTGGTTTAAATGTATCAACCATTACGGCCAATTCCAACGTATCTTTTTGCCCAATGCTGCGTTCCATTGCTCCAGGCGCTGGTCCGTGAGGAATTCCTTTTGGATGTAAAGTGATATGTCCTTGCTCAATATTATTTCTGCTCATAAAATCGCCATCTACATAATATAAAACTTCATCGCTATCAATATTGCTATGATTATATGGCGCAGGAATTGCTTTTGGATGATAATCGTATAAACGCGGACAGAACGAACACACAACAAATGTTGCTGTTTCAAAAGTTTGATGCACCGGAGGCGGTTGATGAACTCTTCCGGTTATGGGTTCAAAATTATGGATCGAGAATCCCCAAGGGAAATTATATCCGTCCCAACCAACTACATCAAAAGGATGTGTTGCGTATAAAACATCATGCAACACCCCTTCTTTTTTTATCTTGATCAAAAAATCACCTTTTTCGTCATGTGTTTCTAATACAGAAGGTAATTTTAGATCACGCTCGCAAAACGGCGAATGCTCCAGTAATTGTCCTGATGAATTTTTATAACGTTGCGGTGTATAGAACGGCGAATAACTTTCTACGTAAAAAATACGATTCTCAGTTGTTTCAAATTCCATTTGATAGATCATCCCGCGTGGTATTATCAAATAATCACCGTATTCAAACGGAATATTTCCCATCAATGTTCTTAACGTGCCTTTTCCTTTATGAATAAAAAGCATTTCGTCGGCATCCGCATTCTTATAAAAATAAGTTTTCATGCTTTGCTGCGGCGCTGCTAATCCAATCGAGCAATCGCTATTTAGCAGAACTGTTTTGCGACTATCTAAAAAATCGGAGGTGGGTTTTATGTCAAAGCCTTTTAATAAAAGTGCTTTAATGTTTTTATCGATGGCAATTTTTGGTCGCACATCCACACTTTTTAAAATTTCTTTTACTTGTGTTGGGCGATGTGTATGATATAAAAGCGATGAAAAACCACTGAAACCTTCGGTGCCAAAAAGTTGTTCGTAATAATGTTTCCCCTGTTTCGATTGAAACACGGTGTGACGCTTTTGTGGGAAATTACCCAGTTTGTGATAAATTGGCATAAGGCAAATTTAATTAAATTTTAAAACCCAGAACACATACATCATCAATTTGATCTTTACTTCCCTTCCAGGCCTTAAAACGTTGTTCAAGTTCGGTTTTTTTATCGTTAATACTAACTATCTCACTCATCCAATCTTTAAAACGCTTAGTGGTTATTTTTTTATTTTCAGTTCCCCCAAATTGATCGGCAAATCCATCGGTTGACATTACCACCATGTCGCTATCTTCTAAAATAACTTCATGTTCGGCGTATATTTGACTATCAAGCGTATGCCCTGCGATTCCTGTTTTTGTGGCCTTTATTTCTAATTTCAAACCTTTCTCATTAAATACTTGCAACGATCGGTTGGCTCCACTGTAGGTGATCTTTTTTTCCTTGGTGTTTATTTTACATAGGCAAATATCCAGGCCGTCTTTCGAAAAACCTTCCTGATCTTGATTAAGTGTATTTTTAAGATTAATATTTAGCAAAGACAGCAATTCGGAAGCCGAACGCGTTTGTGTAGATAACTCATTCAAATTTTGAATGCTCAAAGCACTCATCATGGCTCCGGGCACGCCATGTCCTGTGCAATCGGCCACCGCAACAAAAACTTCGTTAGCATTTAATTTCTTAGCCCAAAAAAAATCGCCGCTCACAATATCCTTAGGCATATAAACTAAAAAATGCTTTGGCAATAGAATTTCTAAAAGGTCGAGAGGTGGAAGTAACGACTGTTGAATGCGTTGAGCGTAAGTAATAGAATCGGTGATCTCTTTGTTTTTTTCGGTAAGTAAACCTTTTTGATAACTGATCTCTTTATTTGCTTTTTCTTTATTGCGGTTGGCGCGAATGAGCGATATGGAGAATCCAATGATCAAGATAAATCCAAACAAAGAAACAAAAATGATGATGCGTTGTTGTTTTAATTTAGCTTCGGCTTTTTCTTGAACGCGCAGATTTTCAAGTTCAGTTATTTCTTTTTCTTTGGCATTAGCAAGCGAGTCTTGATGTTTTTCATATTTGTAACTCAACTGTTGCATGCTCATTGCTTCTTCTTGACTAGCATTTTGATCATGGATCTTAAAATAACTCGAAAAAGAGGAAGCTGCTTTTTCATACATTTTTAACGCATAGTAAAGTTCAGCTTTGTATTGAAATGAACTTTCTTCGTCACGGTCAAGAACTTCACCGTCAAATGAAATGGCTTCACTTTCCAAGAGGTATTTTTTTGCAAGAGATAAATTGCCCATTGCTTGATAAATGCGAGCATGATCCAATAAAACAAGTTTAACCCATGAAGCATCTTTATATTTTTTCACATGAGCTATCAATTCTTCACTGTAACTTAACGCTTCAGTTAATTTATTTTCCAAGGTGAGTATGTTAACAAGGTTGTAAAGTACATCAGCAAGATCACTACTTAATTTTTTTGATTTGCAGAAAGCATAACCAAATCTAAACATGCTATCGGCGGCACGATAATTCTTTTCTTTTTTGTAGATCAATCCAAGATTGTTTAACGCTTTAGCGTACGAATCAGGCTCTTTATAAAGTTTTACGAAGGGAAGGGATTTATGGATATATTTTTTGGCATTATCTAGGTCGCCAACCTCTTGATACAATAATGAGATATTTCCATATAGACCGCCGATCTTTGGCGAACCAATTTTTTTCAAATAAATTTCACTCGACCTAAAGTCATTTAATGCAGCAGAATAATTAATAAGCATATAGTTCACAGCTCCCTTATTCATATAGTTAGCCGCGATCACATCATCCATTTTATATTTCAAAGAAATAGAAATTGCCGTATCAAAATAAGTAAGTGCGCTTTTAAAACGGCCTTTCATGTAGAGGTAAACGCCCGTTTTATCGTAAATAGAATTAAGAAGGAAATGGTTGTTTGAGGAAATAGCTTCTGCGCGAAATGTTTGGGCAAGCTTGTAAAATTTTACAGAATCACCTTCTTCGGCAGCGCTTTGAAGTTCGTGCGCTTTCTTCAAATCCACCTCTGAGCGTTTTATAGCAGTGGGCGTTTGCGCTGAAGAGGACGCGAATAAGGCAAAAGCAAAAAATAGTACGTATTTCTGAACTTTTGTCATCACGCCTTTTTCATGTTTAATTCAACTTTTAATATCTCCGCTAAGTTTGG
>CAYYUS010000401.1:0-3509 GCA_964474925.1 uncultured Akkermansia sp.
CCTTCAACTTATTAACTTTGTTAAGAGAAACGTTATGAAAATAGAACAAATTTATACCGGTTGTTTAGCACAAGGTGCTTACTACATCACCTCAAATGGTGAAGCCGCCATTATTGATCCTTTGCGTGAAGTTCAACCTTATATTGAACGCGCAAAAAAAGATAACGTAAAAATAAAATATGTATTTGAAACTCATTTTCATGCCGATTTTGTTTCGGGCCATCTTGATCTAAGCAAAAAAACAGATGCACCAATTGTTTTTGGTCCAAATGCCAATCCAGAATTCAAAGCCATCATTGCACAAGACGGCGAAGAATTCAAATTAGGGAATATCACCCTCAAGGTTTTACATACACCAGGGCATACTTTAGAAAGTACGTGTTATTTATTGAAAGATGAGAATGGAAAAGATCATTCGTTATTTAGTGGTGATACTTTATTTTTAGGAGATGTTGGGCGACCGGATCTTGCGCAGAAAGCAGCTTCTATGACCATGGAAGAACTTGCCGGAATGTTGTACGATTCGCTCAATAACAAAATTATGCCATTGGCTGACGACATCACTGTTTATCCTGCGCACGGAGCAGGAAGCGCTTGCGGAAAAAATATGATGAAAGAAACGGTTGATACTTTGGGTAATCAAAAGAAAATGAATTACGCGTTGAATCAACCAAATAAAAAAGCCTTTGTAGAAGCTCTATTAGATGGTTTAATGCCTCCGCCTGCTTATTTTCCTATGAATGTTGCCATGAATAAAAAAGGCTACGAAAGTTTTGATACCGTTCTAAATAATGGCATGAAAGCTTTATCAATTACCGAATTTGAAGCAGCGGCAGAAACAACCGAAGCGATCATGTTAGATACACGAACTCCTGCTGAATTTACAAAAGGATTCATCCCTCGTTCGATCAACATTGGCATTAATGGCGATTTTGCTCCTTGGGTTGGCGCTTTGATACGCGATGTAAAACAACCAATTCTTTTAATTACCACACCCGGAAAAGAAGAAGAAAGTGTTACACGTTTAAGCCGTGTTGGTTTTGATAATATCATCGGTCATTTAAAAGGCGGTTTTGATGATTGGAAAAAAGCCGGCAAAGAAGTTGATACGGTGAACAGAATAAGCGCTGAAGAATTTGCGAAAGAAGTGAAAATTGAAAAGGACATGGTGATCGATGTTCGCAAAGAAACAGAATATGCTGCTGAACACGTGAACGAAGCTTATAATAGACCATTGGATCAAATAAATAGTTGGTTCGCTGAGTTTACTACAGATAAACCGTTCTTCCTGCATTGCGCGGGTGGTTACAGAAGCATGATCGCCGCAAGTATTTTAAAATCCAGAGGCGTTCATAATTTTAAAGAAGTAGATGGTGGTTTTAACGCGATAGCAAAAACATCAGTGCCTCGCTCGAACTTTGTTTGCCAAAGCAAAGTTTTATAATAAAAAAATATGAAAAAATTGATCTTTGTTATCTGTATCAGCTTAAGCGTGGTTTCTATTGCACAAAATGTAAAACCGGAATCAATAAAAAAACACATTTCGTATTTGGCGTCCGATCAGTTAAAAGGCAGAGGAACGTCGAGCCCCCAAGAAATATTAGCTGCAACTTATATTGCCAAAGAATTTAAAACCGCCGGCCTAAGCAATTTCAATAATTCCTTTTTAAAACCTTTCAAATACAAGTACAATCCAAATAAGCACGACACAAGCACAAAGGATCTGAAAGAAAGAACAGCGAATAACGTGGTTGGATATTTGAACAACAAAGCTCCTTATACTATTGTTATTGGAGCACATTACGATCATTTAGGTTTAGGTCACGATCATAATAGTATGGATGCAAATCCGGAAGGCAAAATTCACAATGGCGCCGATGATAACGCTAGTGGAACAGCTGGGGTGATCGAATTAGCAAATTATTTCTCTAACAATAAACAAACAGAGCCATTCAATATTTTATTTGTTTGCTTTAGTGGAGAAGAATTAGGATTGCTTGGAAGTAAAAAATATTGCGAGGCTCCCGATGTGGATCTTAAGACAGTGAATTACATGATCAATATGGATATGATCGGTAGATTGAATGATTCTACAAAGAAAGTTTTAGTTTACGGCGTTGGAACATCTCCTGTGTGGGTTCCACTACTTGATTCTTTAAAAAGCGAATTTAAGATCATAAAAGATAGCAGCGGTATTGGTCCAAGCGATCAAACCTCTTTTTATTTAAAGGATATTCCCGTGTTGCATTTCTTTACCGGCCAGCATAGCGATTATCACAAACCGAGTGACGATGTTGAGAAAGTAAACTATACAGGAGAATCGGCCGTATTAGATTATATTATTGCAACCATAGAAAAAACCTACCGCTATCCAAAGCTTTCGTTTTTAAAAACGCGCAATCCCGAATCAAGTAAAGCAGGGTTTAGAGTAAGCATGGGCATTATGCCCGATTATACTTACGAAGGCGAAGGCTTACATGTAGATGGTGTTAGCGATGGAAAGCCGGCTGCAAAAGCAGGTTTACAAAAAGACGATATTGTTGTGCGCTTAGGCGTTCACAAAATAAAAAATATTCAGGAATACATGAAGGCTCTGGCTAACTTTAAAAAAGGTGATACTACAGAAGTGGAAGTTTTGCGTGCTGGAAAGAGCGTAGTACTTCCTCTGACCTTCTAGATCTTATTATTGGTTGTTGTACAACCATATAAAAATTAATTGTTGTAAGTTCAACAATGTTCTGCTTTATTAAATTATAAAATGAGTTCATTTAAACACTCTATTTTAAGTGCATGCAAGCAAGTGATCCACTACAAGATCACTTTGCTAAGCGACGCATTGAGTGAACTCGCCGAATCGGCTAATGTAGAAAGTAAAAGTAGCGCGGGCGACAAACACGAAACAGGCCGCGCTATGGTGCATTTAGAGCAAGAGAAATTAGGGAAACAATTACAGGAGTGGGAAAATCAAAATGTTTTAATTTCAAAGATCGACGCCGCCAAACAAAGTGATTCAATTGGCTTGGGAAGTTTAATTGAAACCAACAGAGGTTTCTTTTTTATGGCTTCTAACCTTGGCAAATTAGTTATTGACGAACGCGAGATCATTTGTATCTCCTTACAATCTCCGCTGGGTGAGCAATTCACTAAATGCAAAGAGGGAGATAAGTTTGAATTTAATAAGGTGGAGTATCAGATCTTGAAGCTTACGTAATTTAACCACGAAGAGCACGAAGCTTTTTCACAAAGGACACAAAGCGTTTCGTGTTCTTCGTTCCTTCTTTGTGTTCTTCGTGGTTAAGTCTCTAAAACAGTAAACTAAAAAAGCCCCGATCTCTCGAGGCTTTTTATTTTCATAAAAAATTTCTTAATTCAATTGCTTCTTTAATGCCAACTTTAAATTTTCATCTAAAGCATTTAAAAAATCTTCAGTATTTAAGTAGTGTTCTCCAAGTTTTACTTTGTTACCATGGATACACACTGCTAGGTCTTTGGTCATTTTACCACTCTCA
>CAYYUS010000402.1:0-3486 GCA_964474925.1 uncultured Akkermansia sp.
TAAACCATTTGTTCCATATCGCCAACAAAACCAGGTGAAGTTTCAAATTCTCTACTCGCTAAACTACCATCGCCATTTAATTTAAGTTCTAATTCTACTTGCAGTTTTTCAAAATCAGAGATGTCCTTCTTTAATGCTAAAGCATTGCTGTTTGTTTGATTCAACCCCGCCTTTAAATATTTGATCCTGTTCTTCAAATGCCCAAGGTAATCGCTCGATCCTAAAACTACACGTCGGAATTCGGCTATCTCTTTATTTAAAGCGTTTTGCTTTTGCTGATCTTTTGGAGATAAAGCATAATTATTTAACGACTTAATAGTAAACGCAACTTTATCGGTTACATTCTCAGGTTTATCATTCACAACTTTTACGATCTGAGCAACATATTTTCCGGGAACTGCCATCGCTCCTTTATCTGCTTCGTAATATGGATTGTCTATATCAGGCGTATTAAAATTAATTGGCGATGTTAATTCATACCTTCCATCCCAAATTGCTTGTTGCATTCCTTTATTGAAATCTATTTTTATTTTTTTTACTTCGTTATTTTGTTCATCGCTAATTACTAAAAATATCAAAGGAGCTTGCTCATTATCTTCTAATCTTAAACTATCAGCGCTTGGATAATAAACCGGCAAATTCTTTTTGATCTTTTCCTTTTCGGCCTCTTTACGTTTGTCTTTGATCGATTTATATTCCTCATTTAAATTAAAATTGAATACAGTTCCTACAGGCGGATTTTTGGCGCAATAAAATGCTTCGCCTTGAAATGATTTTCCTTTATGACCCCAAGGTTGCGATTCAATATATACCAAACCATCATTTATTGGGAAAATAATATTATTCTTCAACTCTTCCTCTTTAATAGTTTGCAGTAAGGAATAATTATCGATCACATAAAATCCTCTGCCGAATGATGCGGCAACAACATCATTCGCATCTTTTTGAATAGCGATATCGCGAATGGAAATACTCGAAGGCATTCCTCCCATAAATTTTACCCACGACTTTCCTCCGTTTATTGTAAAGAAAAATCCGAACTCCGTTCCACAAAATAATAAATTTGGATTCTTGTGATCTTCTGCAATACAATACACCGATCCTTTTTCTGGTAAATTAGAAGAAATGCTTGTCCATGTTTTTCCTTTATCGGTGCTCTTTAATAAATACGGTTTAAAATCTCCTTGACGTAAATTATTAAATGCAGCGTATACTGTGTTCTCGTTATGTTGTGATGCAACAATGTATTGCACAAAAGTTCCGATGGTATATCCCGCCAATTTCAATTCAGGAACGCCCGCAAACTTATCTACTTTGGTCCAAGTTGTACCACCGTTATCTGTAATTTGAATTAAACCATCATCGGTTCCGGCATACATCAAATTCTCGTTCTTTGGAGATTCACACAGCGAAACGATATTCCCAAATAAAGATGTTGATTGATTTTTTGCTACCGCATCCATACTCCACACTTTTCCCATCACCGGTAATTTGTTTCTGTCAATTCCTCTTGTTAGATCAGGACTGATAGCTTTCCAAGAATCACCGCGATCATTACTTCTAAAAATTTTATTCGCTGCAAAATAAATTCGCTTGTGATCAAAACTACTGATCAACAATGGTGAATCCCAATTCCATCTAAAGCCCAGCTCACCTTGTTTTTCGGTTGGTTTGATAGAAACTTGCTCCCCTGTTTTTCTGTCGAAACGAATTAAACCACCATATTGCCATTCGCTGTAAACAATATTTGGATCCACAGGGTCTACTCTACTTTGAAAACCATCGCCACCAACTGTTACAAACCAATCGGCATTTGTAATTCCTGTAGCACTAATATTACGAACCGGTCCACCTAATGTATTATTATCTTGAGTTCCACCATACACGTTGTAAAACGGTTTGCTGTTATCGGTACACACTCTGTAAAATTGAGTGATAGGCAAATTCGCTTTAAAGTTCCATGTTTTTGCGCCATCAAACGATTCGTATAAACCACCATCGCACCCCATTAATATATGATCGGTATTATCCGCAAACACATGAATAGCGTGATTATCTACGTGCTTATTTTTTTCTCCTAGCGGTGCAAAACTCTTTCCTTCATTTGTAGAAACCATAGCATACGTATCCATTGAGTAAATTTTCTTATCATCAATTGGATCTACATAAATTTCCTGATAATAATTTCCGGCAGTGCTCCAATCGCTTTGCTTGCTCCAACTTGCACCTCTATCATCACTTTTATAAAATCCCTTTCCTTCAGTTGCTTCAACAATGGCATAAATAAGATCAGAACTTTTTTTACTCATGGCCATTGAAATTCTTCCCATATCATTTGCAGGTAATCCGTTGGTTACTTTATTCCATGTTGTTCCGCCGTCTGTACTTTTGTAGATCGCAGTTTCTGGTCCACCACTAACGTAGGTCCACTCATGTCTTCTACGCTGATGCGCTGTTGCATAAATAACATTCGAATTCAAGGGATCAATATGTACTTCGTTGCAACCGGTGTTCTCACTAATAGAAAGAACATTCTTCCATGTTTTTCCACCATCAGTTGTTTTATAAATTCCTCTCTCGCCACCGGCACTCCAAAGCGGACCGTATGCAGCAACGTAAACTATATCCGAATTTTTTGGATCGATAGACACCATGCCAATATGTTCTGATTTACCGAGACCAACATTTTTAAATGATTTTCCGCCATCCTCACTTTTATAAATTCCATCTCCATAAGCAACGCTGCGTTGATTGTTGTTTTCTCCACTTCCAACCCAAACAATATTTGGATTTTGTTCATCAATAGCTAAGCATCCAATTGAATACACTTCGGCATTATCAAAAACAGGTTCAAAACTTGTTCCTGCATTTACAGTTTTAAAAACGCCCCCGCAAGCACTTGCTATATACCATACATTTTTATTGTGTGGATGAACTTTAATGTCGATGATACGACCTGAAGTAACAGCCGGACCAATATTTCTCCATTTCAAAACCGAATACGTTGATTCGTTTTCAATAGGTTTTTTTTCTGCAGGTTTTTTATCGTCGGCAGCTTTTTGAGCAGTTGAGCTTACAGAAACAAATAACATGAATACAAAAGGAAGAAATGATCTTTTCATAGGATAATTTTTGATGAACAAAACTAAGATTAAATACCAATAAAGCAAAACCACTTAAAATGGGATATTTACCTTTAATACTCCCACAATTCGTAATCGAGCGCTGTATTTTCCATACGATAGGTTGGCGATTGCTTTCCTTCCGATAAACGATACACTTCATCGGCCACATAGCGTTGCAATTCGGAAAGACTTACTTTTTTATCGTAATTTTTGTCGGCTTTGTAATTCGAAATTCCTTCGATCAAACAATGGGTAAATAATCCATTATTCCATTTCTCACCTTCAAACGCAGCTTCTGTTCCTCCTGCAGATGAAATAATAGTAGCGCCGGAGTTTTGCCTTAGATCAGAAAAAATAGCTT
>CAYYUS010000403.1:0-3484 GCA_964474925.1 uncultured Akkermansia sp.
TTGGTGCCTCCGTGGCAAAAAAAAGACGCCGGAGGCGTCAATAAATCACAGAAGTTTCTCTAAGCGTTTAAGCTCATCCAGCTTCTCCATATAACCTAACTTTTCATATGAGTAAACCAAATTAGTGAGGCACCGTTTTACAATTTCTATATTGCTGCAAGGGAGATAATATTTATTATCCGGATCGAGGTTAAGTTGTTTTAAGAACTGATCGATATCTTTTTGACTAAAAATTAATCCTTTACTAAAGGGATTAATGTAAAATAAAATATTGTTGGATAATGTTTTGTTGTTTACGTCAATTAAATTGGCGTAATCGTTCACGTAGGCTAAAACAAAGTGTTGCGGTAAATTAATTCCGTACACGGGTATGTTGAGTTCTTTACAAATAATAGCGTAAATAACACTTAGCATTAAAGGATTTCCCTTTTTGCTTTCTAAAACATTATTGATGAATGAATTTTGTGGCGCATGGTAATTAGTGATATTACCTCCAAACTGATGTACTTCAAATAAAATATGGTTCACGATCTTTACTTTTTCTAAAGCGGTAAGATCATCGTGTAGTTCTAACCACACATCTTGTTTTATTTGTTGGATCTGTTTGTGAACCTTGCTTTCGTCAAGATCAGGATATTGATAACGCGCTAATAATAAGATGCCTTTTAATAGATCGTCGCTTTCGGTAATGCTCCAATCTTTCAATGCTTTTTGTAAAGCCTCAAATTGTATGCTGTGAATAATGATCTCGATGCGCTTTTGCATCAAGGCTTCAAAACTATTTTCCCAAGCGGTTTCTAAGTGTGGAATGGCAGGTGGACCCAATACAATAAAACGGTTACGAACTTCAGAATATATTGCTTCATCCGGATCATCCAGAAGAGTGATCAATGCAATAACTTCTTTTAAACTCATTTCTTTGTTCTTTTTAGGGGCCATTGTTATGCAAATGTATTATGTATGCTTACGACAAAAGGTTAAGGAAAGTTTAATTCTTAACAAAAATCGTGTTAAACCCTATCAACAATTTGATGCTGATAAACGGTTAATAACCCTACTGGGCATCAGTGTTTTAAGACAGGTTAATTGAACTCAATTTGGGCGCAAAAAACCTAATAGTTTCTGCGCATTGGTTTGATTATTAAATGGTTGAGTTATCTCTTTTCGGGCTATGGTCAAGGCATCTGAGAAGGAAATTTGGCGTAATTCTTCGATCTTTAAAAGCATCTCTTCAGGCGTATTGGCGATGTTAATAGAGCTATTAACAAGCACTCCGCTGCCTTCGATCATGTGTTGATTGCAAATAATGTGACGTCCGCTAAATAAAACATTAAGCAATTTGAGTTTGAGTCCGGTTGCTTGGGCCGTATGCAAAACGTGAATATGAGCCGTACTTATAAGCTCGTTCATTTTTGCTTCACTTGGGTTTGCTATAAGATCGATATGATCAAATTTTTCAATTTCTTTTTCAAGATCCTCGCCAGGTTGCAATCCTGCAATAATAACGCGAGCTGAAGTTTTGGAGAAAACGTTTTGTATAAGCCATTTGGCAGCTTCGCTATTTTCGGCCACGCTTAAATTTCCGTGAAACAACATAAAATTACCCATGCCTGCTTTAATGTTTACTTCTGTATTAGAATGAAAGCTTGGCAAATATTCGGTTTTTACCTTAGGGAATTGACGGCGATAATAATTAGCATCGTTTTGATTTACCGCCAAGATCAAATTGGCATGCGCCACAATTTTTTCGAAACGTTTTAATTTCCATGCTTCGGTTTTAAGATATAAACGTTTAAAGAAATTCTTTTCAACTTTGGCTAAGCCTTGGTAATATTCATGTTCGATATTACTGTGGCGATAGATCTTCAATCGCTTTTCAAATGCGGGATCTTTTAAAATATAACACGTATGTAATACTTCGCACAAAATAGGCGAATCATCTTTAAGTAAACGTTTTCGTAATTTTTTAGAGATCCGCGATTGAACGGTATAGGGCAGCAAGCTTAATAAACTTGCCAAATGTGTTTTGCGATCGTAGTAAAATACCTTTTCGCAAACTTTGTCTAGTTCTTTTGAATGTTCGCGACCATATTCAAAACAATGCAAATGAATTTTTACACCAAGCTTGTGCAACCATACTAATTTATAATACACATCAATTACACCACCATAATTGGCAGGAAAAGGAATGTCGAATGAAATTATATGGAGATGCATTTATTGGAAATAAAATCCGTTAGAAATAAATCCGGCGTGAAAGCTGCCATAAAGAGCACCGGTGGATGTTTTATAAGCAAAGATCTTTGACTTTGAAATATAGTCGATGGCATCGGCTACATACACTTCAAAGCGTGAGGGATGAACGCCTAAACCGTAAATATTACTTGTAGAGGTAATAAATGCATTGGGAAGTGCCGTTGCAACAATTGGCATTCGGCAAACACCATCTTTATTAGCATACCACAGCGTATCTTTTGTTCCGTTAATGCAAAGCATGCCGGCTTTTTCATTTAAAGCAAAATTTTGACTCCACGCAACTGTGTTGTTTGTAAGATCAATTGAACTTAACTTACCCTGTACGCTTGAAGTGCCGCTACTTAAAACCCATAATTTATTATTCTTATCTAAAACCAAACTGCTGGCGTTTATTCCTACAACGACACTATCGCTTACACTATTGTTTGACGTATTAATAACATAGAGTTTATCTTTAGCCGAATTGGTAACATATACCTTGTTAGCGTGCATTACCATTTGTTCGGTGCTGCCGTGCAAAGTAATAGAACCGGTTTTTGTTCCTGTGGCAAGATCAACTATACTTAATCCGTTAGCGTAAATATCACTCACGTATCCTTTTGAACTACTTACGCCAATAATATATCGTGGCGATGTTAAACCTGTAATTGTTCGTTTTAATTTTAGTGTGGTATCGCAAACAACCACCTTATTTGAATTGTTTACAACAATGTAAAAGTCCCCATTTATTTTGCACATGCTTTGGGCCACATCTCCCAATTCAACACCGTTCTTATCTTTATAAAGATCTTCGGTGCCATTGGCGGTTCCGGTATCAAAAAAAGTAATGCCGGCATTGTTAGATCCAAAATTTCCTTCGTTAACTACGTATATTTTTTTTGCTGGACCAAATGCGTTGGGATTACTAAGAGGTGAAGGTTCATCTTTAACGCAAGATGCAAAAATGAAAAGGGTAATGAGGATATAATAAGGACCAAACTTCATAGCTACTAAGTTATAAAATTGTTCTTTACATTTTGAGCGATTATTTTTAATATTAATAACTTTACAACCCATGAGTTATACATTTAAAGAAATAAAACAATTTAAAACCTACAATGGTGATACTACTTTTTTAAAGGAGCTTAGTTCTTTACAAATAGATCAGCTTCGATCGGCTATAAAAGATCATGTTGCTATGGAAGGTGGAAATGTTGAGACTTTTGAAGGTTGCTTTTTTCCTACCTCT
>CAYYUS010000404.1:0-3482 GCA_964474925.1 uncultured Akkermansia sp.
TAAACCAATACCTGCAAACAAGAGTATGTGTTTTTTTAAGATCGGATCTTGTAAGGAAAGCATTGACTTTTTGTTTCTCATCATATTAAATCCCATAAAAGGTAAAAGTACAACCATAGGAACAAGAAGATCGCTGAACAACCAAAACAATACCGTAAATCGACTTTCTACCTCATGATCATTACTTATTCTATGAAATAATCTCTCATTCACATAAAAACTCAAACTTCTTCGAGCATCATCATTAAAATAAACCATTAAAAAATAGATCGCTGCAGGAATAAGGGCTAATAAAAATGTGTTACTAATGGCTTGTTTCCACGTTATATTTTTAAAAGCTAAGCGCATTAGTATAAAAAAACTGAGCGGAAAAAATCCGGGCAGTCCTTTTGAAAAACTTGCTAAAAAAATAGAAATACCGGCCAAGATGATGAATAGATATGTATTAGAATCTTTTGAAATTGACCTCAACATAAAATATACCGACGCTAAAATAAAAACGCTTACCGTATTTTCATGCATATTGTTTTTATACGACCACGAAACAGAAGGAACGATGATCCATAATAAAACAGGAAGCCAATAGAGCAAATGATATTTGTTCTCTTTTTTAAAAAGTCTTTTCCAGATCGCTGTTATTAAAAAAGCACTTAAGATGAATGCGAAAAAACAATAGAGGCGTTCGCTTAAATAACTGCCATTGCAAATTTTAAAGAAAAATGATTGTAAAAAATAGATCAACGGAGGATGTTCCAAAAAATAATTTTGCCCTTGTTTTTCCCACGATGAACTTAAATAGGGGAACCAAAAACTGCCCTTTCCTTCCGCTAGGTTTTTCGATACAATGGCATATTGCGTTCCATCCATGAACATGCCGTGTTGCACAAGATCAGGTAAAACCAAGGCCAGCAATATCGCTAGTGTAAATAGAGAGAAGGCCAAATGGGTGCTAAATTTGTGGCTTTGCATAAGAAAACAAATGTATAAAAACCCCCAGAGGAATAAAATAATAATCCCCGAAAACCGTTATATTCGTGGTGCTGAACCGGTATAAATACATAGTCGTTTTTATTGCATTAATTAACGCTTTGTTTGCACAACAAAACGATGGCTATAGCGTTAATCAACCTCGTTTTTATAAGCAACAACTGCATTTTGGCTTCACAATTGCCTATAATCAAACCGATTTTAGATTAAATACGGTTAAAAACTCCCTTTTTCCGGATACGGTTATCAAAAGCAATAATGTTGATACGCGCTATCGCATTCGTTCTATTTATACAAGACCGGGGCCCGGTTTTGCAATTGGCTTGGTGACCGATTTTCGCATTTTTGAATACATGCGTTTGCGAACCACACCAAGTATCAGTTTTGCTTCTCGTAAGATCGAATATTTTCTTTCTAATGCAGCGCGCGATTCGAGTAAATATTTTGAGAAAACTGTTGAGTCCACTTTTTTGATCTTTCCCCTTTAAATCAATGTTCAATCTACGCGTTTGGGAATTTTTTGTGGTTATGTTTTTGGTGGTGGTGTTTACTTGCTTTATCTTGCTTCGCGAAAAAAAGCGGCCGGTGTACAAAGTGGCGGGGCCAACCAATTAGATGATAATGTAAAATTAAAACGCGACGATTATTATTATAGTGGTGGTGCAGGCGTTGATTTTTATTTGATGTATTTTAAATTAGGATTTGAACTCAAACTTCATATGGGCACAAAAAATTTACTGCAAAAAGAGAATAGTATTTTTACAAATAGTTTGGATAAAGTGCGTTCGCGGATGGTGACGTTTACAGTTACGTTTGAAGGTTAAATATCGCAGTTTAGCTGCGCCTTTTTTTGCCACGAATTACACTAATTTTCACTAATCAAGACGTAAAGAAAATTTTTATGTTATTCCACTAAACTGTTTGCACACAGATTAGTGCTAATTCGTGAAATTAGTGGCTAGAAATCCTCCTCTTCTTCTTCCCTTTCAGGATCGTTTTTCTTCTTCGGATCTTCGAGTTTAAACTGCTGATCTGACTTAGGATTTGTTTTTACCTTAATGGAATCCTTTTTGAACATGCCAAATTCCTCTTTTAAGATCGCTTTTAAATTTTGCTTCTCATTCTTAATGTCTTCCTTGATCTTTTGTTTCATTCCTTTACGATCGTACTTAATAATAGGCTTGTCTACTGTTCCGGTCATTAAAATAAATGCGCTACGACGATTCTCCGGATCATTCTCTACTAAACCAAATTCATCATCTGCATCCGGCTTTCGCTTTTTACTTAGATAATCGCTGATCAATAATTGAATATGGTAATCAATATCGTTATTAAAACTGTGTGTTCCCCAGAAATCAATATTCAAGGCTGAATTTTTTATAGCGGTTTTAGGTATTGTGATAATACTTTTACTTATCTCCACTCTGCTTTGAAGTGATGAGAATTTAATGCTCTTAAGATCATTGATGTCCACAAATTTTGCCAAGCTCTCGAGTGGTTTAAAATCAACTAGTCTTCCTTGCTCTATTTGCAGATCGGATATTGCCTTCATCGAGTTAAGATCTGGTTCTAAGAATTTATCCCATGTGCCGCTAAAATCAATACTGGCGCTTAATAAACCTCCCACATTATTATCTTTTAATGTTTCTTGATCAAAATTATTTAACTGCGAAAATAACTTAGCCACATTGATCTTCACCATTTCGCCATGCATCGACACTTCTAGATTCTTTCCGTTGAGATCAAGCAAGGCATCAATGGTAGCGTTTCCATCCATGGTGTTTAAATTAAGGCTCTCGGCCATGATCTTTTTGTTTTTTAATTCAATATTACCTTGAAGCTGTGTGGCGTTAAATTTCCCAAAACTCAAGGCATCAATACTTGCATCTAAAATAAAATTGATATTATCAGGAACATCTACCTGGCTTTTTTTAGAAGCGTTCGCCTTTGTTTCATCATAAATAAAATCTTCAACAGCTATTCGTTCGCTTTTCAAATTCCCATATATTTTCAAAGGATTCTTGTCATCTAAAATATAATTGAAAGCGCCCTCCGCTTTTCCGTTGATCTTCATGTCTGAACTTCCTTTTTTAATGAATAGATTTCTTACTTCTACCAAACGATTCAGAGCTCTCACTTCACACGAATAAATATTGGTGCTATCTTTTTCCTCTTTAAATTGGATCACAAGATCTTTTAGATTGGCCTGCAGTTCCAAAGAAGCATTTTCGGAAAGCACATTTTTTTTCAACTCCTCCACTTTACTTTTTACTAACCCATTAAATGTTATTTTTCCTTTTAACTTCGATAAGGTATCAATTGGCCAAAATTTTGTGAAGTTCTCCAGATCTAATGTTCCACCTACTTTCAGATCCAAATACGGGTCATTAAAATTGCTAAGGATCATGTCTCCATAAAAATGATCGCTGATCAAATCGCCCGAAACATTTTTAAGTTCCAATAACGTTTGGCCTTTTGTACTAACAAATCTTCCC
>CAYYUS010000405.1:0-3481 GCA_964474925.1 uncultured Akkermansia sp.
GCTTTCTAGCAGGACCAAAATTCCCTTCGATTCTTTTATAATTGCCACAAATAATAATTTAACCGGCCCTGAATGTTTACTTTTTGTAAAGTTACCTTCAAAATTATCTTCAATACCATAGGGCATTACTACTTGTTTTTTAGCCTTGAGATTTGTGCCGTCTTGTGGATTCAACGAAGAAAGTATAATGGAACAATCGACGTTATAATACGCTGCTTTATATAAAGCCCTGAACAAAGATGAGTTGATCTTCATTTCCGAAACACCTCCCGCATGAAAATGAAAGATGACTTTTTTAAAAAGCCATCGCGTTGACAACAAAATAATAATGTCGCGGATCACAGGAACTTTATCGGGGCCCGCTGGAGGATAATACAATGTTTTTGCGCGCTTGAATATTCGCGTATAATAAATTCGTGCGATAACGCTGAATAAATGGAATACTTTAAAAATATTTGCCTTCCCTATCTCGTCCATCTCCTTTGAAAATGCCATACGAATATGAAACAATTTTACCTTGGTATAATTTCCTTTGAGCGCCTTTTCGATCATGATGGCCTGGCCACCAAAAGGAGGAGGAGTTTGTCCAACAAAAGCTACGCGGATCATTTTTTTGAGGCCAGCACTAGTAACTGCTGATCTTTGTGATTCTTTAAAAATACTGTTTCGAAAAAACGCGTTACCGCTAAAGGCATTATGGCAAAAAACAAACGAAGACCTTTAATAAAGATCTTCTTTACGGCCCCTGCTTTCTTTACCATTTCTTCTATTAAGAAATACGATGTTAATTTGTCTGTTTCCAAATACGCCTGTTGCTTTAATCCGCACTTTTCCAAAAGAGAAGTAGTGTACGCCAAATCATACTTTCGAACATGCTTAGGATCTTCCCAAACCTCATTGATGGGAATATTAATTAGAATGAGTCCATTGCTGTTCAATTTCTCTACAAGTGAAGTTAAAAGCGCTTGATCATCTTCTACGTGTTCGATGATGTGCGATAGAGTGATGATATCAAATTTTACCGATTGAAACTTAGTGTTAAATTCCTCAACTGTTCCGGTTTGCACTTCAAGCCCCGCCAGTTTTGCCACTGACGGAAAATTGAAAACAGCTTCCTCTGAAATATCACAACCATAAAGTTTGTGCTGCTTTTTGAATTTAAGTAATAGCGAGCCATGCCCAAAACCATAATCTAAAACCGACAAAGGTTCGTTGAACTTGTCTTTCAAATGTTCTTTAATAAATTTAATGTTGAGTTTCGATTTAGATTGCTGATCGAAACTGATCCTTGAATACAGGAGGCTTGTGAGGGGATTTCTTTTTTTGTAGAGCTTGTTGTAAAAGTCCTTATTGATCTCTACTTTACTCATCGGATATTATTATGGTGCGTTTTCATTGTTCCGGTCTTTAGAAAATCGAACACCGGCTTTAAAAGTAATTTAAGATTTTGCTCATTAGTACAACTCTTGTCCATGTAATTAAAACTTCCCGGGAAACACATCTTCGAATATAGATTAAACGTTTGGTTTTTTCCGGTTGCCGGTTTTTTCTTTTCAATTTTTGAAAGTTTCTCATCAAGTTCGGCGTAAGAATTGATCTTGATCGAACCGGGATAATTTTGATAAAATATCTCGCCCAATGGATACGTTGGAATGTCCATGGTTAAAGCCTCAAAGCCAACTGTGCTGGATAAGGTTACAACCGCATCAAAATTTGGCAGGTTTTCTTTTAAATTATAATACGGCGTTAAAAGAATGGTATTAGGTAATTGTTTAATGTTTCTGTAAAATGCCTTACTGTTGTTGCCAACATTTGATTTGTGTTCCTTAACCACCAAAACCACGTTTTCAGGTAAAGAAAAAGCAATGTTCTTTATCAAATTAAACTCATTGCCATCATAGTATTTGGCAAATATACTTGTTGATGCTTCCGGATAAAAATGTAAGGGATAAACAACGTATGTTTTATTTTTTTTGAATTCCACACGAGGCGCAAATAATTTCAATACTTTGTTATAATAAAAATCAGCTGCAATTCGTCTGAACGATATTTTATACGCCTTTAAAATATAGTGTTTTGTGTTTCCTGTCTCTAAAGAAACTGAGCGCTTTAGAAAAAGGAAATGCAAGAGCTCCTTTATAAAAGAGAAAGAGAAGAACGAATATTCCTTATCAAACAATCCGCCAAACTGAGAGTTCTTCATATAATCTGGCACCTCATTTGTTGGCGTATATTCTGGAGGCGCTTCTTCATTTACTAAAACCTCATTTCCGGTTACATCCACATGCACATTAAAGTGATAAGGAATGCGTGCGCCCATTAAACCGAAGTAAGGAATGTTGTTTTTTGCTCCTTGCTCATGCGCCAAATAAATAAATGAGTTGGAAACACCTTCCGAAATTTGAAGTACTACATTATGCTCATCATAAATGGTTTGATAAAATAGTTTTGTTTTCTTCAAAGCATTGTGCGAATTTAAAGGATGGCCAAAAAAGTAGCTTTGCCTTGAGAAGCTGGCATAATGGCTCCAATTATTTATAGGAAAGTGCTCGTACTTTTCTTTTGGGATATCGCGCTTAAGAAATTCATCCAAGTAATATACTTTCGCAACTTTTGAAAGATCCACTTTTTTAAATCGCTCATAAAAGGGCGATGTGGAAATAAATACCACTTCAAATCCATTCTTTTTTATTTCTTCGGCAAGTTTATAGAACAACTCAGGGAAAAAACCCGGACAATCAGGTAATATAAGCGCTATAGTTCTATCCTTCATTTCTTATTTTGAGCATCACTAATAGTTTGTGCTTTTCTTGCTCGTTAAAAACAGGCAGTAAAAATACGGATAAAATAGCTACTCCCGCTAATGGTATAACTTTAATGAAACTATGAAATTGGAAAATATCTAAAAGAAAAACAGAAGCCCAAAGAATAATTGTGAGGCTTAAAATAGCGATGGGCCTTTGATAATTGAAATCTATTTTTTGATGTTGCCTTATATACAAGCAAATAAATAAAAACGCATACGAGGCTATAGACGCATAAATTGCTCCAAGAACAGAAAACTTTGGTACAAGTATAAGTGATAGTAAAAAAGAAAGCGCCATGCCAATACTATAAACGGCGCCCAAGAACATCGTTTTTGATTCTTTAAGATATACTTGTTCGAAAACTATGATCAATACCCGCAATAAAGGAAAAATGATCAATAAAGGAATGTATTTTCCTGCTTCCATATATTTATTAGACGTAAGCAAAAGGATCACATCAAAACGGGTAATATAAACAAAAGGGATTATTAATACGATCAATAAAACAGAATACTTCAGCATCACATTGTATAAAAGCGCCGGTTTATCTTTGTCTTCCTCTTCAGCAAAAAAGTGTGGCGATAACGTTGCGGTTATGGTTGAAATGAACATGAAAACAATTTCCATAAGCGTGTATGCAACACTAAACAGGGCCACGCTTTTTGGTCCTTCAG
>CAYYUS010000406.1:0-3480 GCA_964474925.1 uncultured Akkermansia sp.
AGGAGCGGGATCTGGTTGCCCATCAGGTAAGTGTAATTTTAAGATGAGGTTTTACATTATTGATCTAACAAACGGTTTTACATACGTAAGCGATGCTGATGGAAATCCTGGTACAACAGATTTCGTTCCTGCCTCTGGCTTTACTTTCCCTGCTGGATGGCGTTTGATAAATCATGATGTAACATCTCCGAGCACCATAACTCCAACGGGCGCAAACAATAATGAAATAAGTTTAAATTTTGGAGAATATCTGTTTATAAAAGAAATTTTCTCTGGAAATGACCCACTCTACGTAAATAATCTTGTTAATAATGAAAACGACAAAACAAGACAAGTTATTGACGCTCTTGCAGCAAGAATGCAACAAATAAACAGCCCTGCAACTTATTCTCTCTTTACCTCATTCATTAGTACATTAATAAGTAAATTGAATAATTACAATTCTCAATCGCCAACAGAAACAACTACCACTTTGGCCACTTACATCGGGATAGATCTTTCTTCACTTCCTCCAGGTTATATTTTTCCATATGCGGCAGATTTTACTTTATCACCTGTTGCAACTTCAACTAATGACGCCACTACGAATAATTTTGAATTATCTACAGGATGCTGTGGACCTTTATCAGTTCCTATTCCGAAACCACCAATTTGCAATTTGTGTGATGGTTCTCCAGAAACTTCTTTTCAGAATTTGGTTTCAATTGCCAGTATGACTGCTGCCAATAGCAATATGGCAAATTTGATAACGCCCTATGGTATTAATGATTTTATTGCAAATACTACTTGGACAACCTTGACTGATCAAGCGAAAAGAGAAGCTATAAGTAGTTTGGTTGAAAGGGAATTGATAAATCCATTAAAAGATAAATTAATTGAAGAGGGCTTTACAACTGGAGACCTTTGGAAATTTATTCCAGGATTTGACTACAATAGTTTGAATTTTATGTTTTCAAATATGCTAATATCGCAGTATTTCGAAGGTAATGCTGTTAGACATTCAAATGGAACTTGGTATGAGGCAGTACGAATTCCATCAACTGGAGGTTACTCATTAACCGTTCCTATTTCATCGCTCTCATTACCTTATAATTATAATTGCAAGGATCTTTGGGAGTCGTGGACCGATGCAATTGAATTGATTAATTCATTTGATGTTGGTCCAACTGATGATGTTTTAGGAACTTTCAATGATCAAAAAGATGATCCGGGATCTGGTCAAAAAGAGTCGGATGATGATGACAACTGGCCAACTTCTAACAAGTTAATTAAAAAATATTTGAAGAAGAAAATAAGTAAAACAATGGAGGAATATAATAATTCCGATGAAGGTAAGATGAGCGGAGCAAGAAAGCAAGCTATTACAAGTGTAATAAACCGTTTTATGAACGAAGTGGGTTATAAATTTGCTGCTATTATAGATGGAAGTCCATTGCCAACACACATAAGTAGCAGTAATGGTATTTATCCTGATGATTATTCTGCAATAACATATACGCCGATGGGCCCTAGTTCTATCTACACCGTTATATCAGCAGGAACTGGAACTACTCCATTATTATTTGAAGTAAATGGTAATACAACCCAAAACGTAATTCACAATTGCGATAATGGAACAATGAATGAATTATATTATCACCAGATTCTTAAGCCTGAATGGATGTTCAAGTATTACGTTAATAACACTTATAATGATAGTTATATAAATGATTTTAATACACTTGTTGCCAATCAACTATTAACGGACTTGGAATTCCATTATAACGAACCGATGTCTTACCTATCTCTTGCGGTAACTGGTGGCACAACAACAGCTGATGATCTGTGTACGAAAATTGCAAAAACAGAATATACTTTGAGTAATACAACTTATTCATTATCGTACTTACATAATAATTGGTCAACGGCAGAAAGACGTTCATTTTATCAAGCAATGGAAGGGGCCCCTAAGTGCTATTATAACAAGGGGATTCCGGTAGGTGAAAATCTTTTTGATCCTCCAACACCTTTAGCCGATTGCGCACCAAAATCAGAACTTATTACCAAAGCACTTGAAACAGTAGAAGGACATATTACTTTATGTAAAGAGAAGAAAGGTGAGATTAAGGCAGCTATGATACAAGAATTAGCCAGTTCGTGCTACACGATTGTTGGATGTAAAACTGGCCCAACTCCAGGGTTAATTACTGAAAAGGAAATTGACCTAATGGTTGATAAAGTTATTTTAGATGCAATCGACCAGGTAAATATCGTGAAAACGCATATCACCAACATCAGTCCTACAACTGCTGTTACAGGATGTTCATCTCCAACATTGATAACAAACACTTACGGCTCCTCTTTATGTCAGTTACCAGCATGTTCACAAACCGATTGTAAGGAAATTGTACTTCATAAAGATAACACGGTGGATCTCCAACTCAGTAGACGATTTGAAGTACGGTATTTCACAGACTGTGATCAAAAAATTCTAAGAATGATCGAGCAAGGAGTTTTCCTTCCATATGTTGCCCCTCTTGCAAATTGCAATAAGCCCCCTAAACAATGGCAAAACAACAACTGTACGCAGGATACGCAATGCAGTCCCGATTATGTAGAGAGAGTAAATTGTAATCCAACAGATTATAAAGCCTATTCAAAAATATTTACTGTAACAGCTACAGGTAATTAAAACCAAGAATAAACAAAATAGAAAGATAAGTCATGAAAAATTTAAATATAAAATCTATGAAAACTGTAAAACAATTATTTTGCCTGTTAGTATTTCTCTTAGCGGGTTTAACTGGTAAATCTCAAACGGAAGGGGTGTCTATTAAGACAACTGTTTCGCCACCACATTCATCAGCTATGTTGGATGTGAATTCGGATAATAAAGGCCTACTCATTCCCAGGGTGGTATTAAGTTCCACGTCGGTGGCAGCGCCTGTATCAAACCCATTAAAGAGTTTATTGGTATATAACACAAGCACATCTGGTCCGCCAGAAGGATTTTATTATTGGAATGGAACAGTTTGGGTGCAATTAGGCGCAGGAGGTACTTCAACTTCTGTTAGCGATTGGTTGGCAGGACCAACAAATACATTAACAGATATTTACAGAATGAATGGTGTAGTTTCGGTAGGGTCTATCACTCCAACTTTTAATAATACGGGAACTACTGCCAGATTTTTCTCGAATGGTCCTTCTGTATTCTTATCGGGAGATGCAGTAGCTAACGCGACGCATGCAACTATTCCAGGAGTTCATATTGGCGAACCGCTTGATAATTTGGGTGGACACTGGAATGAAATCAATACACCAGGCGTGTATTTGGATATGCAATTTGCAACCGGGCAACCAGTAGCAATGGGTGGATGGAATGGTTCTGACCTTTTTGTAAACCAAGGTTGGAATACGCCAAATTCAGGGAAGGGAAATATAAAAGCCGAAGGTAAGATCACGGCAGTACAAGGTTTTGTAACCGGTTCTGATTCTACGATT
>CAYYUS010000407.1:0-3479 GCA_964474925.1 uncultured Akkermansia sp.
ACCGTATTACCGATTACTTGCGCATGAAATTGCAATCGCAGTTTGGAGGAAATGGTCCCGGTTTTGTTTCGCTAATGCCAATTTCACAAAGTATAACCAACAAAGTGGTGAATGGATATGGTTGGGATCGCTATCAAACATTTACAAGCAAAGACAAACGCGTGAAACATAATAATTTTGGATTTACAGGAGGCTTTACACGTTTTATGGGTTACAAAGTAGTAAGCGATACAAGTGTTGTAGTTTCAACAAACGTAACCATAAGCACAACAAAATTAGCAGGCACAAATAATTTAGGATACAAAAAGATAAAATTGTTTTACGGAGGCGCTCAAGCAAAAACATGGTGCGAGTTTTATGATGGTCCGGCTTTAAGCAGCGCCGATAGTTTATTAGAAGGCGGAAATTTTAGAATAAAAGAATACAATGTTTCTACATCGTCGCACGAATTTAAATTCAAAGGAAAAGACAGTCCTGATTTTTATGGAGTTTCTTTAGAATCTGAAACTGGTGTTTACGTTGACAATATTCCTCAACGTGGAAGTTCAGGCACTTTTTTCCAACACATTAATTTTGGGCAGCTAAAAAGTTTTTACGATAATTTTAAAGTGAAGTTGATCATTTTACAATATGGCGGCAACGCTTTACCGTCGTTAAAGAATAAAGAGAACGTTACAAATTTTGCCAATTATTTTAACGGGCAAATTGCCATTATTAAAAGAGCCGCGCCAGATGCGAGCATTTTATTTATTGGTCCTGCTGATATGGGTGTGAAAGAAGGAACTGATTATGTAACTCATCCAATGCTTGAAGAAACTCGTAATGCATTGAGAGAAGTGGCTTTTAAAAATAACTGTGCATTTTTTGACATGTACGATTGTATGGGTGGATCAAATAGCATGAGTAGTTGGGTAGATGAAAAATTAGCAGCAACAGATTATATTCATTTTAGTCCGCAAGGCGCTCGCAAAATTGCCACGCTGTTGTATTCGTCTCTAATTGCAAACTACAATAACTACGTAAAAACAAAACCTAAGAAATGAGGAAAGCACTTGGCATTATATTAGGGATTTGTTTTTGGCAATGTGTATTCGCACAATCTGCTGTAGGAACGTATTCTTTCATTAAATATCAAGAAAACAGATTGATGTTTGATAAGGATAGTTCAACTTTTATGAATCTCTTCAAAAAAATGAATGAGGTAAATGGGGGAGAGATAAAAAAACTAACCATTGCACATATTGGTGGTTCACACGTGCAGGGCGGAACGTGGAGTAATGCATTTTTAGACGGTTTTCAACACGCCTTCAACGTGCAGGGTGGAGGATATTTTGTTTTCCCGTATAAGCTTGCAAAAACAAATTCGCAACCTTATGCCCGAAGTTTTAGCACGGGCCATTGGAAAAAATGCCGCTGTGTGCAAAAAGATTTTTGTTTGCCTTTGGGAATGAATGGAATGAGCGTGAGTACGAATGATAGCGCAAATGTATTTGGTGTAGCTTTAACTAATAAAGCAGTGTGCAGAAAATTTAATGTGGTAAAAGTGTATCATAATTTCAATTGTAGTTTTGAAATGAATTGCAATATGGAAGCAAAAAAAGAAGATTGTAAAGATGAGGGCTATACTATTTTTGAATTTGACCAACTTATAGATTCGGTAAGCTTCCAACTTATTAAGGAAGACACCTTGGCAAAGGATTTTACTTTATTCGGTTTTTCATTGGAAGATAGAACTTCTTCAGGTTTTTATTTGGCAGGATTAGGTGCTAACGGAGCATCGAGCAATTCGTTCTTACGTTGTGATTTTTTTGTACCTCAATTAAAAACTATTCAACCTGATCTGGTAGTTATTTCTTTAGGTGTAAATGACGTTCAAGGAAAAGGATTTACAAAGGAGGAATTTATTCAGCACTACGATTCACTGATTCGTAATATTAAGGAAGCCTCTCCAAGCTGCGCTATTTTACTAACTACAACAACAGATAATTATATTAGACGAAGAACGCCAAATAAACGTACAGAATCGGCAAGAGAGGCTCTGTTGGAAGTGATGGCACATCATCAATGTGCCGTTTGGGATATGTATGAGATCATGGGAGGTTTTAAGTCAATAAGTAAATGGACAAAAACAGGATTGGCCGCCCGCGACCGCGTTCATTTTAGCCCTAAAGGATACAAGATCTCAGGTACATTGATGTTTGAAGCGATATTTAAAAGTTATTCAAGTAATCAGAAGCTCGTAAACAAATAGAATGGTTAAAACATATTCTACAGTTTAACCCCGAACAGCCTTTGCTGTTCACTCATTTATTTTTCTGGGGATTTTTTGCGGTATGTTTATTGGGTTATTCGTTCATTTATAAAGTAAATAAAGCACGTTCTATTTATTTATTGCTCTTTAGTTTCTTTTTCTATTATAAAACAAATAGCGTTTTTATTTTACTGTTGATGTTCACTATTGTGAGCGATTTTTGTTGGGGAAGGATGATCCATAATTCAACCGATGCCTTTAAACGTAAGCTCTTCCTTGTTTGCAGCGTGTTGCTCAATTTAACTTTATTGTGTTATTTTAAATACTCTTACTTTTTTGTAAGTAGCAGTAATGAGTTATTTGGTACTTCAGAGCCATACTTTAATGGATTCGCGAGCTTTTCAAATACTTTTTTTGGATCTGATTTTAGAGTGGATAAACTCTTAACGCCTATTGGTGTTTCGTTCTTTACGTTTCAATCGTTATCCTACACGATAGATGTATATCGCAACAAAGTAAAACCTGTAGATAATATTTTTGATTACGGATTCTTTGTTTGTTTTTTCCCACATTTAGTGGCCGGTCCCATTGTAAAAGCTCACGAATTCCTTTATCAGATCTATCAGCCTTACAGCTTAACGAAGCTTGAATTTGGCATGGCCGGATTTTGGATCATGAATGGTTTTGGTAAAAAAATAGTGGCCGATTATATTGCTGTAAACTTTATTGATCGTGTATTTACAAGTCCGCATTTATATACCGGTTTGGAAGCAGTAATGGCTATTTTTTCTTATTCACTTCAAGTCTATATGGATTTTAGCGGCTATACCGATATTGCCATTGGAATTGCTTTGCTATTGGGTTATCGCTTAAAAACAAACTTTAAGTCGCCTTACAAAGCTTTAAGCACTAGCGAATTTTGGAAACGTTGGCATATTTCTTTATCAAGTTGGTTGCAAGAATATTTATATGTTCCATTAGGAGGAAACAGATCGGGAAGTGTGGGATCCTATATTTGTATTGTAATTATTTCTCTTTTCATGGTATTGTTAAGCGGAAAATTGTGGCTGTTATTTTTCCTTGCCGGTTTTTTTCTATTGCTAGTAGGTCTTGCCTTTGCTTTTCCTTCAGTAAAACAAAACATCAATACCAATATCAATTTAATGGTAACTATGTTATTGGGCGGTTTGTGGCATGGAAGCAGTTGGCTGTTCTTAATTTGGGGAGG
>CAYYUS010000408.1:0-3418 GCA_964474925.1 uncultured Akkermansia sp.
AACAGCGAGCCCGGAGCAGCCCGCCTGGCGCCCAAAAAATAAAAAAAAGCCTTCACTATCCCATTTTACTGCCCTTAAAGTCATAATTTGAATTTCAGCTAAAAATTATGTAGTTTTGTCCGAATTTTAAATCTAAAATTCAACTCCTATGGCATCTCACTATTTAACTGAGAAGTTTGTCCCCGAGGGATTAACTTACGATGACGTTCTATTAGTTCCGGGCTATTCGGAAATACTTCCACGCGAAGTGAACATTGGTTCGCATTTTTCTAAGAACATTGTAGTAAATACTCCAATTGTTTCGGCCGCTATGGATACAGTTACCGAACACAAATTAGCTATTGCTATTGCGCAAGAAGGCGGCATTGGTGTATTACACAAAAACATGTCTATTGAAGATCAAGCCCTGCAAGTTCGTAAGGTAAAACGTAGCGAAAGTGGAATGATCCTTGACCCCATTACATTAAAAGACCAAGCTACCATTGGCGATGCGTTAGCCATTATGAAAGAAAATAAGATTGGCGGCATTCCTGTGGTTGATAAGCAAAACAAACTTATTGGCATTGTTACCAACCGCGATCTTCGCTTTGAAAAGAACATGAAAAAGCCGGTTATTCAAATAATGACCGTGCGTAAACACATTGTTACAGAGCAAAATGGCATTAACTTAAAGCAGGCCGAAGAAATTTTACAAAAAAATAAGATCGAAAAACTTCCCATCCTCGATAAAAACGACAAGTTGGTTGGTTTGATCACTTATAAGGACATTATTAAAATAAAAGTAAACCCTAACGCGGCCAAAGATAAAATGGGTCGTTTACGTGTAGCTGCGGCTGTTGGGATCACTGCAGATACCATGCAACGTGTAGAAGCGCTTGTTGCCGCCGGAGTTGATGCTATTATTATTGATACAGCGCACGGACATAGCAAAGGAGTTATAGATAAATTAAAAGAAGTAAAAAAGAAATACAAGAACATTGATGTTATTGTAGGAAATATTGCCACAGGTAAAGCGGCTTTGGATCTTTATAAAGCCGGCGCTGATGGTGTAAAGGTTGGTATTGGTCCCGGTTCTATTTGTACAACCCGCGTTATTGCAGGTGTTGGTGTTCCTCAATTATCTGCCATTTTAGAAGTAGCAGAAGCTTTAAAAGGAAAAAATTGTCCTGTAATTGCCGATGGTGGAATTCGTTTTACAGGAGATATTGTAAAAGCATTGGCCGCAGGCGCAAGTACTGTTATGATGGGTGGAATGTTTGCCGGAACTGAAGAAAGCCCCGGAGAAACCATCATTTTTGAAGGACGTAAATTTAAATCGTACCGTGGTATGGGTTCGTTGGAAGCTATGCAAAAAGGAAGTAAGGATCGTTATTTTCAGGATGCCGAAGATGATATTAAAAAATTAGTGCCTGAAGGTATTAGTGGAAGAGTTCCGTACAAAGGAGCTATTTCTGAAATAGTATATCAATTAATTGGAGGATTAAGAGCCGGTATGGGATATACAGGCGCAAAAAATATTTTAAAATTACAGGAAGCAAAATTCATTCGCATCACCGCGGCAGGTGTAAAAGAAAGTCACCCGCATGATGTAGTAATTACGAGAGAAGCTCCGAATTATTCGAGATAAAGACATAGTTTCTAATTTGATTTTCTGGTTACACACAGAACTTCAAACTAGAAACCAGAAACAAAAAAAATGATATTACCCATTGTAGTATATGGCGACCCGGTACTAAGAAAGGTTGCAGAAGATATTGATAAAAATTATCCTGATCTTGAAAAATTGATCAAGGATATGTTCGACACCATGTATGAAGCCAGCGGTGTTGGTTTAGCGGCGCCACAAGTTGGAAAAGCCATTCGTTTATTTATTGTAGATACTGAACCTTTTGTAACCGATGAGGATGATGAAGATTATGATGAGGACGAATTTACACCTGCAGAAAGAAAACAATTAAAGGCTTTTAAAAAAATATTTATCAACGCACGCATTGTAAATGAAGAAGGCACTCCATGGAAATTTAAAGAAGGTTGTTTAAGTATTCCTAAGATCCGTGAAGAAGTTTCTCGCCCTGAAAAAGTAACCATTGAATATGTTGACGAGAATTTTAAAAAACATACCGAAACTTACGATGGTTTAATTGCGCGCGTTATTCAACACGAATACGATCATATACAAGGCGTTTTGTTTACCGATAAGATCAGTCCGTTTATTCGCAAACTTATTTCAGGAAAACTAACCGATATTAGTAAAGGAAAAATTAGTGCCGATTATAAAACAAAAGTTTATATCCCTAAAAAATAATGAAGGCATTAATTACCATATGCTCTGCCCTACTTTTTTTATGTGCTTGCAATTCTTCAAGTACTGATGCCAAACAAAATGATCTTATTGCCAAAGACAGTGTTAAAGCTGTAGTTGACACACCGGCTACAAAAGATTGCGCTGTGCTTTACAAAAGTGCGCAAGTAATGGATAGCATCATCCTCATGCAAACCGAAGTTAATGCAGACATTGCCAACCGATCTATTCGTGCGTTTACCGATTACGCGTTTTATTGCGAGAGTGATAGTATGAGTCCTATTTATTTAATAAAAACCGCACAAATTGCCATGGCCATTAATAATGCCAACCAGGCAAAAGTTGTGTTGGACCGTTGCATTAGTAATTACCCAAAATTTAAGAACAAACCTGCGGCTATGTTCATGTTAGGACAATTATATGATGAGCAACACATGTTGAACAACGAAGAAGAAGCCAAAAAACTTTACGAAGCACTTATTTACGAATACCCAAAATCGGATTGGGCCACCAATGCCAAAGCAGCCATAAAACTACTCGGCAAAACCGACGAGCAAATAGTAAAAGAATTTAGCAAGGGTAAATAGGCTTACCTCCTCTCACGTAAATAATTTAGCGTTTGATACATTGTTATAAAATGGCTATATTTAATAAACCGAAAGGGTGATTGAATGATGCTTAGCTACCAACAAGTGGCAGAAAGAGATGAGGAAATCAGTCCTATAAGGTAGTTATAACTAAGCCATCAGACAGACAACCATGAAAATAATAATTACTATAATAATTTTCACCTCGACAGTCTTTACGACATTCGGACAAGGTGTATTCACTAAAAGTATAAACGGGACAGTTGCAAGACAAAAGACGAACGTTAATCAAAACTGCGCTAATTATGGTGAACAAAATTATGTGTTTGTAGGACTAAATTACTTGGTGGACGAAGAGCCCAAATCTGTAAGTGAAAAAAACTTTGAAAATTATATTCTTTCAAAGAATCCATACACTTTTCAAAAAACGTCCTTAAGATTTTGTGTTGTCTTTCAGCCAAACGTTCCACCATGTTGCAGACAAATTGATATAGAGGACACTTTAAAAATGGACATAAAGCAACTTGAT
>CAYYUS010000409.1:0-3408 GCA_964474925.1 uncultured Akkermansia sp.
GCAGGACCATTTAAAAATAGATCGGAGTTTGAACATAATAATTTATCAGCTCCTAGATTAAATAGAATGATAGGCTTCACCAATAAATTTGTTTGGTTGCTATTATAACATGTTAAGTTTCCATTACTGAACGAAGCTGTAACAGTGTACATTCCACTCATGTTTGGCGTTAAATTAGCAAAGATCGGGTTTGGTGAATTCATTGTAAAGCTGTTTGGTCCACTCCACATGTATGTTAATGCATTTGGTGCATTAGCTGCAAATGTTGCTCCTTGGCGCTCACACACTGTGATGCTTTGAATAACCGCTACACTTGGTACCGGAATAACATTTAAAGGAATATAGCTTGTAGTTGTACAACTTACAGTTCCTATTGTGAAAATTGCATTCACTGAATAGTTACCACCTGATACAGGCTGAATATTATTTATTGTATTAACTTGAGTAGTTGAATTAAATCCATTTGGACCAAACCACTCATAACCTGATGCACCAAGTGCGCTTGCTGAGAACGTGCCTGAAGTATATTGACAAACGTTAGCAGAGCTAAATGCAGTTACAGGGTTACGCGGAACAACCGATACATTAGTAACAGCAGTTGATGTACAAACCAAAGTTGTGCTTGGACTAACATAGTATGCAGTTACTGAATAGTCGCCCGAATTAATTGGTGCTACGTTGTTGATCTGTGGATTTTGTAAAGTTGAAGTAAATTGTGGTACAGTAGAACTTGCCCAACTATAAGATGTTGCACCAACTGCCGCAGCAGTTAATGGCAAATTAGAATTTTGACAGATAGTGAAGAATGGTGTAACAACTAATGGAGCAACCGGAACAACCGCGGCACTCATTTGAGCTGTTGCTGAACATGTAAGTGTTTGCTGATACGTTGGTGCAAGATACGCGTTGGTTACAGTTAAGCTGTAGAAACCAGTTGCGGCCGGCATAACGTTATTAATTGTATTACTTAATGTGTTTGCTGTAAATGCATTTGGACCAGTCCATGAATAAGTAGTAGTTGCGCTTACGTTTGCAGCAGCATTAATAGTTAATGAACTTCCTTGACAAACCGGACCGTTATTTGCTAAAGCAGTAATGGTTGGTGTAGGATAAACGTTTACAGTTGTTTGAACAGTAATAGGACAAGAACCTGGATTAACAGTTACACTGTAAACACCTGAGTTGGTTGGTTGAGCAGAAGCAATAAGTGGATTAGCAATATTGGCTGTAAAACTACCCGGACCAGACCAAGTATAAGTGAAGTTTACAGCAGCAGTTGGTTGTGCTGAAGTTTGAACATTTAAATTCAATTGAGAACCGTTACAAAGAGGACCGTTATTTGTAGCCGTTGCAGTAATAACACCTGGAGGAACGATACCTACATACACATTATAATCTTCAGTTTCACCGTAACCATGCATATTACAAGGGTCAATCGAACCACCTGGAGTTGCCCAAGCACATCTAACACGCATACGGTAAGTTCCCGGAGCTTGAGCTGCAGGAACAACAAAGTTCATTGGAGGATGAAAAGCAGGGCCAGCTTGCGTACCAGCTGTTTGACATACACGCTCACCAGGTAAATTGAAAACACCGTTTCCATTCCAATCAATAAATACTGCATCACCTTGTGACCAAATATTACCATTTTGTACATTACAAGTAATTACTTGACCAGGGTTTACAACTAAATAATGTTGACAGCCATGGAAAAAATAATTTCTTTGACCAGTGTTCGGGAAGTTTTGTGTATTACACCCCGAATTGTTGTTGGTAATATTAATTACACCACCAGTTGTATTAAAACTATTGATAAAGTCGTTGATCCAGTTACCAGGGGTATTTGAAGGACCACCTTGATTACATGGAATTGCCCACGCTCCATAAGTTGGGAAACAAAACGGAGCCGGACCCACAAGAGCCTGAGCGTTCACGTTTGTTTGAACAAATAACGCTACCAGTAAGCAGGCTATTGATATATTTCTTGTTATACGTTTCATGATTGTACGTTTAAATAATTCTTACTTATGTAAATAAAATAGTTTGTTAGTTGGCATAAGAACAATGGCATCTTTAAAACCTGGTAGTACAATAATTACTTCCTCGTTCTCTTTTCTTTGTGATTCAAAACGAACAACATCAATGATCTCCTCATTTAAAGTAATACCTTCAGAAGAATGATTACGTTTAACTGAGAATGATTCCGACATATACCACATCTCTTTTATATATTGGAATTTATTGTCTTCTTTCCATTTAGCGAACACTTCCGGACCACCATGTCTTGTTTCTACATACGGTAGAAATTTCTTTTCCTTAATTGGGTCTAATTTTACTTTGCTCCAATCCTGAGAAAATGAACTGTAAGACAGTGTCATCAAAAAGCTAGAAGGAATAATCTCATATTTGTTTTCATTGTGAATGATTTTATAAGACAAAGATACAGTAAGAGAGGGGTTTAGGTTAATTTTTCAATCATTTAAAAGTGCGTTTCACTCAAAAGTTTTCAAGGTTCTAAACTTTAGGCGACTGAGTGAAATGCTCTTTTTAGTCCATTTTAGTAACATACAAAAGTTACTTAAAACGTTTTAGTAGCGGGGCTTAGTTCAAATGTTAAACCATATATATTTGTAATTCAGTAATTTAAATTTAATTTAGGCAAGCCTGTTATTTTGTCACTTTTTTGAGGAAGGTGTTAATCTCCTCCAAAGTATTGTACTTTGAAAAACTAAAGCGATAGGAATTCTTGACCTCCTCATCAACTAAACCCATCGCCTTTAAAACGTGAGATGGAGTAGCCTCAAATGAGGTGCATGCTGAGCCACTTGAAAAGGCAAATTGATTTAAAAGTTCCTTCAAATTTAACTGTTGTGGGAATTTTATGTTGGAAGTATTATACAGCCTGTTTCGCGTTGTACCATTTATTGAGAGCCCTTCTATATCCAATAATTGATGCTCAAAATGATTTTTAATTTTTGAGATATGCGCACTTAATTCCCAGTGATCGCGCTGTGCAGTTTCGCAAGCCTTTGCCATTCCTACAATTCCTGCCACATTCAAAGTTCCCGAACGTAAATTAGTTTGATGCGAACCTCCATGCATTTGTGCCAACACATTCACCCTTGGATCCTTTCTTCTTATATACAAAGCCCCTACTCCTTTTGGTCCGTGAAATTTATGCGCACTAAACGCCATGCAGTGAATATTTTGTTCTACAACATCGCACCTCATTTTCCCTACATATTGCGTGGCATCTGTAAAAAAAATGATCTTTCTCTCTGAACATATCTGCCCTATTTTTTCAATATCCTGCAACACACCCGTTTCATTGTTGGCAGCCATCACACAAATTAAAATTGTTTTATCTGTAATAGCATTTTGTAATTCTTCTATATCAACAACTCCTTC
>CAYYUS010000410.1:0-3403 GCA_964474925.1 uncultured Akkermansia sp.
TTACCTCGTTAGATCCTGCCGCAGCGTCTAGTTTTGAAAATATTCAAGGAGTGAATCAATTGTTCAACGGCTTGGTGCAAATGAATGATGATCTAATTGTTGAACCGGCTATTGCAAAAAAATTCAGTATCAGTAGTGATGGTTTGGTTTATACATTTGATCTAAGGACTGATGTTTTATTTCACGATGATAAATCGTTTAAGGATGGAGCAGGACGCTTAGTTGTTGCGCAGGATTTTGTATTCAGTTTTAATCGTTTGTTTGATGCAAAAGTAAGTAGAGCTTTATCTGACGTTGCCATTATTGATAATAGTCCCGGCAAAGGTTTTTTGGCTGAAAATGATTCAACATTAAAAATATTTTTGAAGCAACCCTTTGGAGCGTTCTTAAATGTTTTAACGATGAAATATTTTAGTGTTATTCCACACGAGGCCGTTGAAATGTATAAAGAGGATTTTAGAAAAAATCCCGTTGGTACTGGTCCGTTTGTATTTAAACTTTGGGAGGAAGGAACAAAGTTGATCATGCATAAAAATCCAACTTATTTTGAAAGAGATGAGAAAGGAGATCGCTTACCATATGTGGATGGAGTTTCGATATCATTTATTAAACAAAGGCAATCTGCTATCATTGAATTATTAAATGAGAAGTTAGATATGATCAGTGGTGCAGATGCATTAGATGATGCTTTGAGTAAATCAGGAGAATTAAATGAAGAGTATACTAAGAAATTCAATTTGCAGAGAGGTCCATTTTTGAAAACAGATTATGTTGGAATTTTAATTGATGAAGATATTGATTTTGTAAAAAATTCTCCGGTTCGTTTACAGGCCATTCGTCAGGCCATGAACTATGCGTTTGATCGCGAGAAGATGATCAAATTCCTTCGCAAAGATATTGGTAAGCCGGCCACTGCAGGATTTATACCAATGGGTTTAAAAAGTTTCAATAAGGATATTGTAAAGGGATATACTTACGACCCTGACAAAGTGCGCGATCTTTTAAAACAAGCAGGTTATCCAAATGGCGAAGGCTTGCCTACAATTACGTTGTATACAACCGAGCATTACAGGAAGCTGTTAGAGTACATGCAATCGCAATTTGCCGAGAATCACATTAAGATCGAAATAAGTATTGAACCTAATGCAGTTTTAAGTGATAAGGTAAATAAATCTCAATTCTTGATGTTCAAGAAATCGTGGGTAGCTGATTACGCGGATGAGGAGAATTTTTTAAGTAAGTTCTATAGTAAGAATTTTGCACCGAATGGATATAATTACTTCCATTACAAAAATCCAAAGTTCGATAAACTGTTTGAGCAAGCTTTGAATGAGAAGAATGATTCGTTAAGAAGAAGTTTATATCAGCAAATGGATCAAATTGCGATAGACGATGCTCCTATGATACCGATGTTTTACGATGAAGTAGTTCGTATTGTAAATAAGCGTGTGAGTGGATTAGGTGTCAATCCAATGAACCTGCTTAATCTTAAAACCGTTAAGAAGGCTGAGAAGGAGTCTCATTAATTTTTAAGAAACTCATAGTAGCGCCAATTACTGCAAGTGTTGGTCCGAACATAATTCCAATAGCGTCGCCCGCTATAGTTGGTAAGCCAATAAAAATAGAATACACACATCCAATTCCAATGGCGTAACCTTTGTATTGTTTTATAAATTGAACGCTTTTGCTCATGCTGAATTTATAGCGTTCGCAATTATAATCCATAATAGAGAACCCAATAAAATACCATCCTATAACAAAGCTTAGGGGTATTGTAACAATGGCCAAAGGCGGAATAAAAAGAGTTGCCAACCATAAAGCGAAACTGATGAGTAATTCGAACAGTAAATTACGAAGACTTATAGCAATACCTCTTAAAATATCTTTTAATAATTGCTTTAAGTTGAAGGGAAATTTCTTTCCGCTCAATTTTTCATCGGTTATTTCTGAAAGTAGCGCAAAAAGCGGGGAGAGAACGATCAGTAAAAAATATTTTAAGAAGATACTTCCTAAGAACCAAAAGATGATGTGTAGGATCCATTTGATCAAAAAGCCAAATACGCCGCTTAATTTTGGCTTTAACCAAAGCATAACGGCTGTGTCGGTTGCGCTATCGGGACTAAGGTAAGGTTCGATCAAAGAATCGATATAATCGGCTAATGAGATCAATCCGTAAATGCTCAAAACCCACATGCCTATCCAAATAAATAAAGGGTAGAATAAAAACGGCCAAAGATTTTTTTCAAAAAGAGGAGTAAACGCTCTAAAGCAGTTTGCAAATCCTTTTCCAAAATCAGAGAATAATTTCATGGTATTACATTTTTTCAGGCACCTTAATTCCTAGTAAGTGCATTCCGTTTGAAATAATAAGCGCACATTGTTCAATTAAAGCCAATCTGAATTGCTTTACAGTTTCATTCTCTTCCTTTAAAATAGAATGATCGTGATAATATCTGCTGAATGTTTTGGTAAGTTCGTAAACAAAGTTTGCTATAAGTGCAGGACTGTATGCTTTACCACTTTCTTCAACAATAGTTTCAAATTCGTAAATAAATTTAATAAGATCTCTTTCTAGCGTATTAATGGATTTAAGGTCTTTAGAAATTGTAAATGGAATATGTTGCTCTTTGGCTTTTCGCAAAATAGATTTGATCCTGGCGTGAGTGTATTGTATAAAGGGACCGGTATGCCCGTTAAAATCTATACTTTCTTTAGGGTCGAACAACATTTTCTTTTTAGGATCAACCTTTAGCATAAAATATTTTAAGGCGCCCAAGCCAATGGTTCTGTATAATTCTTCTAACTCTGCTTCCGAAAACCCTTCTACCTTACCTAACTCGGCTGTAGTTTGTTTTGAAGTGGTAAACATTTCTTCTAAAAGATCATCGGCGTCAACCACTGTTCCTTCGCGACTTTTCATTTTACCTTCGGGCAATTCTACCATACCATAGCTTAAGTGGTAACATTCTTTTGCCCATTTATAGCCAAGCTTATCTAGTATAATGAACAAAACTTTAAAGTGATAATCTTGTTCGTTACCAACTGTATAAATGGCCTGGTTAAGGTCGGGATAATCTTCAAAGCGTAAAACCGCCGTGCCAAGATCTTGTGTAATGTAAACGCTAGTTCCGTCGGAGCGAAGAACAACTTTTTCATCAAGTCCATCTGCTGTAAGATCAATTCTTACGCTGCCATCCTCTTTTTTTACAAAAACGCCTTTTGCTAATCCGTCGGCAACAATATCTTTTCCTTTAATGTATGTTTCGCTTTCGTAATATACTTTATCAAAATCAACGCCCACAGTTTTGTATGTAACATCAAAGCCCGCGTAAACCCAAGAGTTCATGGTTTTCCAAAGTGCAACTACATCTTTGTCGCCCTTTTCCCATTTTTGAAGCATTTC
>CAYYUS010000411.1:0-3399 GCA_964474925.1 uncultured Akkermansia sp.
TTGAGTATAATAAATGGACAATTTTAGAACCAAATAATCCTGAAGCATGGTATAATTTGGGAGGCGCTTTCTTTAATACACGTAAATATGTATTGGCTAAACAAGCCTGGGAAAGAACCTTGCAGTTGAACCCGAACCATGTTCAGGCAAAACAAAATTTACCAATGGCCAATCAAATTGTAAATCAAATGATGATGGCCTCGCAACAAGCAACTCAACAAGCGCAACCAATAAATTTGAAGTAAGGATATGAGAAAATTTTTCTTTGGATCTTTTTTAGCCGTGTGTTTTTGTGCAAATGCGCAAAATCCACAATTGATAAATACATTAGAAATTGAGCCCGGAGGAACAGGACTTACAAGTAAAAATCTATTCAACGATAGTTTATGCAGCAGCTTTTGCCTTATTATAAAAAATGAGGTAAAAGGGCATAAGCACATGAAGCATAGTGAACACGTGATCGTTCAAAGCGGTGAGGGTGTGATGCGAATGGGCGATAAAGAGTTTACTATTAAAGAAGGGGATGTTATTTTTATACCAAAAGGAACTGTTCATTCGGTTATTGTAAAAGGTAAAAAGCCATTGAAAGTATTAAGCATTCAATCGCCATTTTTTAATGGTGATGATCGCGTGATGGTGGAATAACTGAGATGAATTTCAAGATCGCTACAATAACCTTATCACCCTGTCTTGATAAAAGCACAACCGTAGAAAAATTTGTCCCCGAAAAAAAGCTAAAATGCTCTTACCCAATGTTTGAAGCGGGTGGTGGAGGCATTAATGTTTCGCGTGCCTTGCGCAATTTTAAAACCGATTCGCTTTGCATTTATATTTCGGGGGGTTATACAGGTCGAATTTTAAATAATCTGGTTTATCACGAACGATTAAATGCTGCACCCGTTTTAAGTACAGCTTACACCCGCGAGAATTTTATTGTTTTTGAAAATCAAACGCATTTGCAATTTAGGTTTGGGATGCCTGTAAATCCTGTTCCTAAAAAGGAATGGCAGGAGGTGATAGCAAAACTAAAAAAAGTAAATGCAAAATATTTGGTCCTAAGCGGAAGTGTGTGGCAGGATATTGATCAGGATTTTTTTTCGGAATTACATAAGTACATTAAAAAGAATAAAGTAAACTTTGTGGTTGATACTGCAGGAAGTGCTTTAAGATCTGTATTAAAAACAGGAGCGTTCCTTATTAAGCCAAATCAAAATGAGTTCTCGCAATTATTTGGTAAAAAGCAACTGAACGCCAAGCAAATTGTTGCAAAATCTAAGCAATTAGTAAAGCAGGGAATTGTGAAAAATATCCTGGTTTCACTTGGAGGAGAAGGAGCTGTTTTGATAAATGAAACAGAAGCTTTACAATTTGTTCCACCCAAATTAAAGATAAAAAGTACAGTGGGTGCAGGCGATACTATGGTAGCCGGGATCGTTTACCAATTAAATAAAGGGCAAACAATTTCTGAAGCTGTAAAATTTGGTGTGGCGTGCGGATCGGCAACTACCATAAATTCGGGAATGCAATTAGGAACATTGAGCGGCGCCAAAAAGTTACTGGGTCGCGTTAAAGTAAAAAAACTCTAAGCTGTGTCGAAAAAAAGACTAATGATAATTAGTTTGATCGTGAGCGTAGTTTTACTTTGTGTAAAATTTTTAGCTTACTTTTTAACTCACTCTAACGCAATTTTAACCGATGCAGTTGAATCTATTGTAAACGTTGCGGCAGGATCTTTTGCTTTATTTGGAATTTATTACGCTAGCAAACCCGCAGATGAAGATCATCCTTACGGACACGGAAAGATCGAATTTTTTTCGTCGGGTTTTGAAGGTGGAATGATAACCATTGCCGGAATAGGAATGATGGCAAAAGGAGTTCTGGCATTTTTTCAAAAGGATGAGGTGCATTCAATCGATCTAGGAATTTATCTTTCTATCGCTGCAGGGGCCATTAATTATTTGGTGGGATCGATCATCAAGAAAAAAGGCAAGAGTGGGCATTCAGACCTTATGATCGCTAGCGGTAAACATTTGATCAGCGATGCCATTTCAAGCGTAGGCTTAGTGATCGGCTTAGCGCTGGTATATTTTACAAACATTATTTGGATAGATTATGTTGTGGCAGTTCTATTTGGGGGATATATCACCTTTTCGGGATTTCGTATTTTGAAAGAGTCTGTGTTCAATTTATTAGATCAGGTTGATCATGATAAGATAGATCATGTGATAAGCATTTTAAATAAGAACCGGGGGGATAATTGGATAGACATTCATAATTTACGAATATTGAAATACGGATCAGTTTTGCATGTAGATTGCCATGTAACATTACCTTGGTATAATAATTTGCAAAAAACGCACGATGAGATTGACGCCATAGAAAAATTAGTTCGTAAGGAATCGTCGCACGACGTTGAATTTTTTATTCATGCCGATCCATGCTTACCTATTTCATGCGCTATATGTCAGGTAAAAAATTGCCCTGAGCGCAAACATGAATTTGTAAAAAAACTAACGTGGGGATTGGATAATGTTCTTCCCGATCGTAAGCATCAATTGTAATTCTAGAACGGCACGCGTGCTGGTTTGAAAATCTTGCGGGACGAAAGTCACCACAGAAAAAATAACGTAAACCGATATATCGCCCCTAAAGGGGCTTCGTTGTTTTTATGTATTAATATTTACCGACATGTTGTCACTATGGGACTATTTGAAAACAATAAATGAATTTTATATTATTTCTTAGCTCCGTAGGAGCGACATATCGGTAGCCCCCGAAGGGGGCGAAATAAACAGTGGTAATCAGAACCCCTTTAGGGGTGACATATTGGTTTAATGCTTCCTAAAAAAGGCTCTCTAAGCTTCTTGTCAAATTTAAAAAGGCACTCCTGCTGTTCCACCGGTTCCGATATTATCAGAAAGCTCCGGCTGAATAGAAATAATAGGGATCTTAGCTGAGTGCACTATCTCGTGATCATAGGTACTTAAAATGCCACGCGCGCCTTCTAATTTTTGATCGGTCATAGTAACGATCATATCGTTCTTATGTTTTTTAGCAAAACTAAGGGTTTTGCTTACGCGATGATTTGTTTTATCAATAAAGTGTTCGCAAAGCACGCCTTTCTTTTCGCAAAGAGCCGCAATTTGTTTGGCAACAACTTCTAATTTGAACTTATCAGCTTTTTCATCTTCATCGTAAATACCTAATACAGTTATCTTAGCGCTAAATGCTTTTGCTAGGGCGATCACATAATTTACTTTTTGACGCGAGTGCTCAGAAAAATCAATTGGCATTAGAATGTTTTGATAGCCTTTTTTACTTACAAGATCTTTAATGGTCATAACCGGAACCGGGGCTTTGGTAATTAAACGGTAAGCGGTACTTCCAAGGAAAAGATCA
>CAYYUS010000412.1:0-3394 GCA_964474925.1 uncultured Akkermansia sp.
TGTGGCTCCAACCGATCTACTAGTATCAGCATCAGGTGGAATTAAGCTTGGTTCTGGTGGCGGTGGTGGTAAGTATGTGGTAACAGCTAGTACACCAGGTACTGTAACTATTAACGTTTCTGCTAAAACTAAAGACGGTACAAAGCCACAAGGTTCATTCAAATTCCGTGTAAAGAAAATTCCAGATCCAGTTGCAAAAGTGGGTGGTAAATCAGGTAACGTAGACATGAAGAAGATCGAATTAGGATCTATTGGTGGTGTTGTTGCCGATCTTCCTGGTTTCGACTTTGATGCTAAATTCGTTGTAACATCTTTTGAGTTAACAGCCGTTGTAAAAGGGGTGTTAAAGTCTGAAGCGTGTTCAGGAAACAGTCTTTCGGGTGGTGCTCGTCAGATATTAGCAACTGCCGGTGTAGGTAGTAAGATATTTATTGAGAACGTTAAAGCAAAAGGTCCTGATGGATCTATCAGGAATATCCCTGGCGTTACCATTAAAGTAAAATAAAACAATTATGAAACGTAACATTTTAGTAGTATTGGCTCTCCTTGTTTTCGGACAGGTGTTTTCTCAGGGGCCAACCATTTTTAATCCTGGTGATTATAAAGATGGTATTTACGATAAAGAAAATGCTATTAATAGGAAGTTCATTCCTTATACTCACCTTCGTGAGGGTGATGTTACGTGGGAAAAACGCGTTTGGCGTGATGTTGACATGCGTGAGAAGATCAATCACCAGTTATATTACCCAATTGAGACCTTAGCAAGCAGGATCTCTTTATTTCAAGTATTATCTAAGTACATCTTAAAAGGTGAATTGTTGGCGTTTAACGATGAGGAATTTGTTTCTCCGTTAGAATTGTCTCAGATCCGCGATAAGATAAAGAAATGTGACTCTTTAGATGAGAGTAACGTGGATGCTGAAGGTAACGAGATCATCACTAAAGTATTTAAGTGTGATTCAACTTCTATCTTCCGTAATATCCGTTTGTATCGTTTAAAAGAAGATTGGTTCTTTGATAAGCAAAAATCAGTATTGGAAGTTCGTATCTTAGGAATGGGTGTATTTACTTATGATGAAGATAAAGAAGCGGTAAAAGAGCAATTCTGGGTGTATTTCCCTGCTTGTCGTCCTTTATTTGCTAAGCATGAAGTATTCAATCCAAAGAATGATAGCGAAAGACGTACGTTCGAAGATATCTTCTGGAAGAGACAATTTGCTAGTACTATAACTAAAGAAACTAACGCTTACGACCGTTCTATTATTCAGTATGCAAGAGGTATTGACGCCCTTTTAGAAAGCGATCGCATCAAAGGCGATATCTTTAGATGGGAACATGACCTATGGCATTTCTAAACGCTTAAAAACATTAAAAACCCCGGACAAGCGTTCGGGGTTTTTTGTTTGGCGTATCTTAACGCTTTATGAGGGTATATGAAATGCCTTTGCTGCTAATAAAAAGGGTGTCACTACGAATGAGATATTTTGACCTTAATATTCCATGCATTAGTTCGTCAAGATGATTCAACTCTTCACCGCAATTCTTTAGCGTTGAAATAATATCCCCATAACCAATAATACTGTCCTGAATGATCCTATATTTCGAAGAGAATCCATTACATGCGCTTCCTCCATATGTTGAGTCTTGAAAGGAAATGCCCTGGGTATAAGCCAAGCCTTTTAATGGAAATGTCAATAATTCCTTATTCTCTTTATCTTCGATCTTGACAAATTTCCAATTTGTATTTGATAAACTAGGCTGTGTTTCAGCACCAATGCTTGTTAAAAGAAGTGAGATCTGCAGGAATAAAAACTTCATAACTATCTAACGAGAAAAAATCTAAGTTATTACAAAAAAAATCCCGAAGCAATACTTCGGGATCGTTTATCTTTTTTAAAGAAGAATTACATGGTTAATTTATTGCGCAAAGAGTAGATCTTTTCGCTGATCGACTTGTATTTTGCAGCGGTCATGTCTTCAGGTTTTTTTACATTATTGATCTCTTTATGTATTGCTCTAAATTCTGAGTTCATGTCTTGCGCTTCTTTTTTGTCCTTATGATCATCCATTACAGTAACCAAATTACCAAGGTGAAAACGTTGCTCCCAAAGATGTTTGCGACCTTTAGCCTTTACAGCTTCATCCGTTGCTTTATCTGTGATCTTACAAGCTAAATATAGACTTTCTAACCATCCGCCAGAAAAAACTGTAGAGGCTGTATACAAACGCTCGTTGGTACGCAAATAACTATCACTTTTAATTAAGATCTCATCTAATATGTGAAGCAATGAATCTTTGCTACCTAAATTTTGTTCTGCTCTTTTTCCTATCATTTGATCTACTGCGCCCTTTAATCCTAAAGCATCAGATGTTATTAATACGGTTTTCATATATTTCAAAACATCTTCTCCACGTTCATTAACGATAGCATAACACATATCAATATTATAGATCCCAAGGTTAACGGCTTTTTGAAACTCTGAGCTATAATTCTTTCCTTTTTTAGGATCATTCATTAGTTCACGATCGTAGTCAATTCCCCATTTTGAAAGCTCATCAATGCTAGCAGCCGGTGAAGGGATGTTTGCTAAAGCAAAATCGAATTTAAATTTCGAAACATCATCAACGGTTACCGGAGTAGTATCTTTAGCAACTTCTTCGATCACTTCTGAAGTGCCTTTATCTTCAACAGGAGTTTCGCCACCACATGATGACAATAAAATGAGGCTTAATGAAGCTAAAGCCAGTGGCTTGAAATTTATCATACTTATAGAGGGTTTTAACTCCAACAAATATATTGATTTTGTTCAGAAAACCGACTAATTAATAGCAATATTTGAGCTATAGGAACAAAAACAGTAAAATTTACGGGATGTGCAGTAATCGGGCAGAGGCCATGGATACAGGGTTTCACACGGTTATTGCGCGCAGATCTATTTTGAAGGCTTACTGAAAGGTTTTAATGATTAGTGCTTTTTGAATATGGCAGAATTCACAGCTATGTCTATGGGTTAGTTAAACGAAAGCCCATTTCAGTATCAATTTTTTGTACCAACTATCACCGTATTTGTGTCCTCAACTTTGTTGAATAGTTGAATGGTGTTGGAGATGCGCATATAACTAAGCAGGTCCGACATTTGTTTTTCGCTGTTCTCATTAAAAATGCAGGCATTGAAAATAAAGTACTTCTTTGTTTTAAGATGTTTTTTTAGATCCTTCCAAAAACTGATGGAGTAGAAAATTGCAGGAACGATATTGTCAATGTACAGATCAACTATGATCAAGTTGAACATTTGATCTCCAATTTTCACAAATTCTAAGGCGTCGGCATTTACTATCTCTAGATTCTTATCTTGATCCATGCCAAATTCAGTGAGAGCAATATCAATGATCT
>CAYYUS010000413.1:0-3392 GCA_964474925.1 uncultured Akkermansia sp.
GCGGTTTTAGTTTCAGGCATTAAACTCACTAAAGAGTCTAAACTAATATGAGCTAATTGTTGTAAAGTCCCCCTTGATGTATCTGACAGAATCTAAGATATTTAGCCTTAAAAATGGCTATTAGCTTGAGAGTGAAGGTTAAAGAACAGCGAAATTTGGCCATATCAGCTCTTTTATGTTTATTTGTCTAAAACAAACCTTATATGAATAAATTCATCCTACTTCCGCTTGCCGTTTTATGTGGATCAATTTCTATGGCTCAGGTTAAATCGGTTTCTTTTAATGACGGATCGCAAATGGAATATGAGGTACTCGAGCGTACCACAGATAACGCAAGAACAGGTGCGGTTAGAATAGGAATCGGAACTATGGGGTTAAATTATCAATATGTTAATCCTCAAAAATTTGAAGCTAACGCAGGTGTTAGCTTAGATGGTTTTTATGGAAGTGCCCTTATTGGGCTTGGCGGTAAGGATAAAGAAATTGATTACACGTTAACTTTAAAAAGCGTAGCATCGGGTGCGAACAGCACTACGCATTATGTTGTAAAAGGTGAAAGAATCATGAAAACCAGCTTTGTGGGACTTCATGTTGGCTTTAAAAAATATTTTGAATTGTTTTGGCCAAATTTGGGAGTATCAGTATCAGGTGGTTTAGGACATTTTATGACACAACACGTGAAATATTTTGTGAAAGAAAAAACTTCCGGAAAATCCAGTAAGATGAATATAACAAGAAGACGAGGTATTTATGGTGATGTACTTTTATTCCCTGCTTATTCCACCACCACTTTTCCGTACGACCCAGTAACAGGCACTTCCGTTGAAACGGTAACAAAATCTAAGCAATTCGGAGCAATGATCAATTGGGAAGGAACTAGCTTTGCTTCTAAAAAAGGAAAAAAGGGAGCGGGTCTTTGCACCGCCTTTGGTATCGGGAAAGTATTTGGAGGCAGTAAAGAAATATTATTTAATTTTGGAATCGGGATCGCCTTCTAAGACCCAAACCTAACCTATTCTTTTAATGACAAATCAAACTCGAGTATTAGTTGCATTTTGTCTTTTAATTTTTACCCATAATTTGCATGCCCAAAAAGTAAAATTGGTTTGCAAAGAAAAAGGAACTAAGCTCAAATTACTCGAATTCAATTATTACCTTGATAGAATAGATACTACTTTATTGGGTGTTGATAGCGCCGAGTACAAACTTAAAACAGATGAGGCCCTTATATATCTTGAAAATAAGGGATTCAAGTCCATATCCCATTTAGTTACAAAAAAAGAAATAAAGAGTAAAAAGAATAGGGTGGTTTTTGACCCACTGTTAGTTATACCTCAAAAAGACAAGTCGCAAAAGTTCATTACCATTAATAAGGTATCCTTTAATGTGAATTCAAAGGATTACAAAAAAAAGTACTATGAGAGTTATGCTACTTTCATGGAAAACAAAATCGAGCATTCAAGTACAATGGATCAGGACCTTAAAGTTGAACATTCAATATTTGAAGACAGGCTTGATCTTTTTCTTATGAAGAATGGATATGTTGACACTACAAACAAGCTCACTTTAAGCGATGTTAATAGTGTAGAAGTTAATATTAGCATCAACTCCATTACTGAACATAAAATAGGTAAGTATCTCTCGATTGTTATAGAAGGAAATTTTGATCTAGATAGCAAGATCGCGACAAAAAAAATAGAATTTGTAAAAGGAAGCGCTATAGCATATGAGCATGATACAAAAAACGAAACGACTTTAAAAATGTTATATCAGGATGCTTTAGAGAGAACTCTAATAGGCATTTACAACGATCCTTCACTTAAAGAAATGTTTAAAAGGAGCGAAGAGAGCACAAATGCAATGGTAGCAAAATGGTCAACAATTACTATTGAGGATAAAGAAGACTCACCTTCATTGGAAAAAACCGTTAACGCAGTAATTACCGTAACTCAAAAAAATGGACATGGAAGCGGATGTGTGATATCAAAGAATGGTTATATCATTACAAATCATCACGTAGTAGGAAGTGATACAACAGGTACTTTCATTTTGTTCAGCAATGGAGCCAAAAAGAAATGCCGTGTAGTGCGCACCAATCCACTTTATGATCTAGCCTTGTTAAAAGTGGATACTATTTTTGAAAATATTTTGAAAGTGAACAAAGATCCTGTCATTAAAGTTGGGTCAGATGTATATGCGATCGGTACTCCTAAAGATATCGACCTTGGACAATCTGTTACAAAAGGGATCATTTCAGCAAAAAGAAAGATAGAAGGAAGAGAATATATTCAAACCGATGTAAGTATCAATGGTGGTAATAGTGGAGGCGCGCTTACAAATAAATCCGGCGAACTTATTGGTATTGTAAATGCTAAATTAGTTGGCAGAGGTATAGAAGGAGTTGGATTTGCGATACCCGCACTTTATATTGAGAAAGCATTAAAATTAGAAATAAAACAATAGACCTGATCAGAAATATCGATAATAAAAAAAGCCTCGGGAATACCGGGGCTTTTTTATTTATAATAATGCGAAAAGAATTTAATCCCAGATCACTCGAAAAAGAGGCACTTTATCACTATCGCTTTCTACTTTTTCCTTGCGAACTTTAACTTTCTTAGCTTCTTGTATAACGCCCTTTTGTTTGAAGATGCGGAAACAAAGTCCAAACTCTAAACCTCCACCAAGTACCGAAGTAAAATATCCCGAATTGTTTATTTCATCAGAAACCGAATTTGCTTTTCGTTTTTCTTTTACCATACCGTTAAAGCCGTACGCCATTGCCATGATCCCAAATCGTTTCGAAAAATAAACTCTCGATCGCACACCGGCACGAACAACGGCTCCTTTGCCTGTATAATTAAATAACTCTTTAGGTGGAGAGCAATAAGAAGATTCGGTGAATTGATAGCAAGTACCTTGAACTTTAAAATATCCTGCGGCTCCAAACAACGATACATCTATTCGTTTTGTAACAAATGGATGATATGATCCATCAAGCGTGAAATATTTTGTGCTGGCCGTCATATATTCATTGCCATCGGGCATATCGGCCTTATAGAATCTATTTGCGTTGAGGTTATAGTTCTCACCGCCCCAGCTAAAGCCTGCGCCTATTTTGTCGGTAATACCATATTCCATTATTAAAGGATCAATAACACCGTTAACACGTTCGGTATGTACTTTTTTACCGTCGTCGGTTCGCGTAGAGAATATGGCAGTGCTTGGACCGCCCGTGATGCTTGTTGCAAGACATCCTTTATAAAAAGCCCTTGGTTCTTGCGCAAAACCGCAAGATGTTATAAGAAGAAGAGCAATTTGACCTGTTAAAATTGTTAGATTCTTCATGGCTGATGAGTTTAGTTCATATGTTAACGGAAGTTAAGACGTTT
>CAYYUS010000414.1:0-3381 GCA_964474925.1 uncultured Akkermansia sp.
ATTTCTTTGCGGGGTATTGTGCCCTGTATATCAGGCAACTCGCTATTAAAAGCACAAAAAGTATATACCTCCGACTATGCATTTTGTTACTAATATACTAATCATTAAATTTGTTTCAAATAGCCCGCATATGATAAAGGACTGGACCAAAGAAGAAATACTTGAAGTTTACAATACGCCTTTAATGGAGCTAATTTATCGCGCCTCAGAAGTGCATAAAAAGCACCACAAAGTTGGTGAAGTTCAGGTAAGCTCTTTACTTTCTATTAAAACCGGTGGTTGTCCTGAGGATTGTTCTTATTGTCCGCAAGCCGCGCGTTACCACACCGAAGTTAAAGTTCAAAAATTAATGAGTGTTGCCGAAATTAATGTTGCGGCCGATAATGCAAAAGCAGGTGGTGCAAGCAGAATGTGTTTGGGCGCAGCTTGGAGAGAAGTTCGTGATAACCGCGATTTTGATAAAGTGTTGGATATGGTAAAAACCATTAACAGCAAAGGCATGGAAGTTTGTGCTACGTTAGGAATGGTTACCGAAGAGCAAGCAAAAAAATTGGCTGAAGCAGGATTGTATGCTTACAATCATAATTTAGATACATCAGAAGAAAATTATAACAACATTATTTCTACTCGTACATACGATGATCGTTTAAATACTTTAAAAAATGTTCGCAAAGCAGGATTAACTGTTTGTTCGGGCGGAATTATTGGTATGGGTGAAACAGCGCAAGATAGAGTAGGGATGTTGTACACATTAAGTTTGTTACGTCCATTACCTGAAAGCGTTCCAATTAATGCTTTAGTTGCTGTTGAAGGAACTCCTTTAGAAGATCAACCACCCGTTCCAATTTGGGATATGGTGCGCATGATCGCAACCACACGAATTGTTATTCCAACAACTGCGGTGCGTTTAAGTGCAGGCCGAATGAGCATGAGCATGGAAGGACAAGCTTTATGTTTTATGGCAGGTGCCAATTCTATTTTTGCTGGCGATAAATTATTAACTACACCAAACCCACGTTATAATCAGGATATGCAAATGTTCGAGATCTTAGGATTGAAACCAAAAAAAGCATATGCTGACGTGCGAATTGAAGAATCGGTTAATCCGTAATGGGTAAAGATCCGGCAAACATCGCAAGCGCATTAAAATTAAGGCAGGAAAATAAACTGCTTCGAACACTTTCTAAAAACTTTTCAGGAACAGATTTTATTAGCAATGATTATTTAGGATTTTCTAAACTTGGTCTGTTAGCTAAAAATAGTTCTAACGCATCCGGCTCAGGAGGCTCGCGTTTAATAAGCGGTAATTCGGATTTTATTGAAGAGACAGAAAAAAAGATCGCCACATTTCATAAAGGTGAAAGCGCTTTGATCTTTAACTCAGGATATGATGCCAATGTGGGATTGTTTTCTTGCGTTCCTCAAAAGAACGATGTAGTGATCATGGATGAATTGATCCACGCGTCTATTTACGATGGCGTTCGATTAAGTTATGCTAAGCATTATAAATTCAAGCACAATAATGTAGATGATCTAAAAGATCTGTTGCATCGGCATCATACAAGTTTTGAAAATGTTTTTGTGGCGGTAGAAAGTGTTTACTCTATGGATGGTGACGAAGCGCCATTGAAAGAAATAATTAAGCTGAAGGAACAATACAAAAATGTTTTTTTAATTGTAGACGAAGCACATGCCATTGGTGTTTTTGGAAAAGGTTTGTGTGAAGGAATGGAGGATAAATTTTTTGCAAGAGTATATACTTATGGAAAAGCGATGGGTTGTCATGGTGCTGCAATTGTTGGAAGTAACGAATTAAGAAATTATTTGATCAATTTTGCGCGATCATTTATTTATACAACGGCTTTACCCGACCATGCTATAGCAAATATCTCAATAGCTTACGATCTTTTAAAAGAAAACAAACAGCAGCCATTGCTTCGTGCAAACATCGATCACTTCCTTGAAAAAGTAAAGGAGATCCCTTCGTTCATCAAAAGCAGAAGCGCTATTCAATGCATGGTTTTAAATAGCAATGAAAAAGCTACTGAAATAGAGGATAAATTAAAAAAGAAGAATATTTTAAGTAAAGCGGTTAAAAGTCCTACCGTAAAAGAAGGCAGCGAGCGTATCCGTTTTTGTTTGCATGCCTATAATACAAAAAAGGAAATTGATACATTAGTGAAGATCTTGAAAGGGTAATGAAGAGGTATTTTATAACAGGAATTGATACCAATGTTGGCAAAACAATTGTATCGGCAATTTTGGTAGAAGCTTTGCAAGCCGATTACTGGAAACCTATTCAGTGCGGAATTACTGATGGAACCGATGTGAACGAAGTGCGTAAACTCATTTCAAATTCAAAAACAAAAGTACATCCTGAAGCATATTCTTTTGCGGCTCCTGTTTCTCCACATTTGGCGGCGGCTATAGAAAGTAAAAAAATTGACGTGAAGAGTATCGTACTTCCGTCTACATCAAATCACTTAATTATTGAGGGAGCAGGAGGAATGATGGTTCCGTTAAGTAAGAACAACTATGTAATTCAACTCGCCAGGGAATTAGACGCTGAAGTGATCTTGGTGGTGAGAAATTATATTGGTTGTATCAACCATTCTTTATTGTCGATCGATTATTTATTGCGAAACAAATACAAAATAAAAGGGATGATCTTAAATGGGAATTTTGATCCATTGGTGGAGCAAGCGATCACAACGTATTCCGATATTCCTGTTTTAGCAAAATTTCCTGAGCAGGGAGCTATTGATAAAATTAAGATAAATGAATTTACTTCTTTAGTAAAAAAGGAATTGTTCATATGAACTGGAGTGAAAGAGATAAAAAACACATTTGGCATCCGTTCACTCATTTAAAAACGGCTTCTGATCCAATTCTTATCACTAAAGCTGAAGGTCTCTATTTATACGATGATAAAGGCAACAAGATCATGGACGCCATTTCGAGTTGGTGGGTTAATTTACACGGACATTCTCATCCATACATCTCCAAAAAAGTAAGCGAACAGTTATTTTCATTTGAACATATCCCTTTTGCCGATTTTACACATCAACCTGCTATTGAATTAGCCGAGCGTTTGTTAAAACATCTTCCTGATAACCAATCAAAAATATTTTATTCTGATAATGGTTCAACCGCGGTGGAAGTTGCTTTAAAAATGGTATTGCAATACTGGCATAATAAAGGTGAACCAAAAAACACATTTATTGCTCTTGAGAACGCCTATCATGGTGATACATTTGGCAGCATGAGTGTTGGTGCACGCAATGTATTTAATAACGCATTCGAGAATCAATTATTCAATGTGGCGCATATTCCAATTCCTACAAAAGAGAACTTAGAGCACATAAAGGAAGTGATTGCTCA
>CAYYUS010000415.1:0-3363 GCA_964474925.1 uncultured Akkermansia sp.
CATTTAGTTTTGCTTCATACTACGATCCAACGCGGGTTCATTTTGGCGCCCTAAGGGTTTTAAATGATGATATAATAGATGGGGAAAAAGGTTTTGGAACTCATCCACACGATAATATGGAGATCATTACTATTCCACTAACCGGAGAGTTATCACATAAAGACAGTATGGGAAATGCGTCCACCATCACTAATGGAGAGATACAAGTAATGAGCGCCGGAACCGGAATTCAACACAGCGAATTCAATAGCGGAAAAACAAAAACAAATCTGTTACAGATCTGGGTGTTTCCAAAAGTAAAAAATGTAAAGCCGCGTTACGATCAACAAAAATTAAATGAGGCCGATCGTAAAAATAAATTACAAACTGTTCTTTCGCCCGAAACTGGCAATGGTGTTGTTTGGATCCATCAAGATGCCTGGTTCAATTTAGGGACGTTTGATAAAGATAAAAGCACTTCGTATAACTTTAATAAAACTACCAGCGGCGTTTATGCTTTTGTGATCAAAGGAAGTTTTAATTTGAATGGACAAGAGCTCAACGAGCGTGATGGTTTTGGGATTTGGGAGGTGAATTCATTTGATCTTACATCTTTAAAAGACGGTTCGGAAATTCTGTTGATGGAAGTGCCGATGAATTAGACACAGTTAGCACTGATCGTTTGTGATTCAAATGATCTTATTCCTTAATAATCTTTAGATAAGTGCGTTTCCTATTGGGCAGCATTACACTTATGAAATAAATACCCGAACGTTGTTCTTCTAAATTAATTTCCTGGGTATTGCCTTTAAAATTATAGGTCTTTACGTGTTTCCCATAAACATCGTCAATGGTTAGTGTGTGGTCACCTTCCAAATTAGTTTTGAAATTAAATTTGCCAGAACTTGGATTAGGCATTACATTAACCGCAAATAGATCATTTTGGTTAACATTTATCTTTGTGTCAAGATCAAAGCATTGCTTTAGCGAGATCCCATCAAACGAAGGATCAACGCCTGCATTACCAATATTCACATTATTAGTTCCGTTCTTTAATTGAATAGTAGCCGTGGTGCTTGAACCGGAATTCCACAAATAATTTTTATTATACCAAATTCCACAACCTCCAACGCTATCGTTTTTTATAAGTACGTTATTGATATAAACATCAAAATAAGTTCCTAAAGGTTGGTAAGGGCAATTCCCATTTGGTTCAAAAGCCCATAGCGAAAGAATGTAGGTTTGATTTTGAATAACGCTTACAGTTTGCCCCCAAAATAATTGCCCAACATTTGCTCCAACAACATCTGGTATATGTAATATCATACCGTCCGTACTGTTTCTGTCGCCATATCCATAGCAAGTGGTTATCAAACTCACATCATAATTGCCCAAGGTCATCCCATCACCATTCATACCTCCTGCGCCACATATCGGTGAATAATTAAATCCTATAGAAAACCCCGTGTTACCCGAAGTAAAATCCCCGTTCGTTATTAATTCTGAACCTGCATTTATACATGTTTCACCACCCTGAAAAGTAGTTTGTGCTAAGCTTGTACTTAGCAAAAAAAATGCTGCTATAGAAATAACAATTTTCATCGTGCTATTTCAAATATACAAAATTAAATGGTAATTAGTAAGCTCTCACGTTTTTGCCTTCCATGTAATTCACAAAGGCACGATTTGAAACTCTTATTCCTCCCGGAGTTGGGTACTTACCTGTAAAATACCAATCGCCTAAATTATTGGGACATGATTGATGTAAGCCTTCAATACTTTGGTAAATTAATTTTAATTCGGCTTTTAAATTTTTTGGCCTGATGAGTTCGGCAATTTTATCCGAGATCTCATCCGGTGTAAATTGCGCATATAATTCGCGCACTACATTTACTTGTTCTTCTTTTGGTTTTTCTAATTCGGCCTTTGCTCTTTCGTAAACATCGTCGATCAAATTCTCTTTATGTCTTTGTTTTAATAAAGACACACAAGCTTCAAACGCCGTAAAACGTCCTAATACAGCCATATCAATACCATAACAATCAGGATAACGAATTTGCGGCGCCGAACTTACTACAATTATTTTCTTTGGATGTAAACGATCTAAAATTGAAAGGATACTTTGCTTTAATGTTGTGCCTCTAACAATGCTATCATCAACGATCACCAAATTATCTACGCCTTTTTTTACTGTTTCGTAAGTAATGTCGTAAACCAAATTCACTAAACTATCGCGTGTTTCATCGGCTGTAATAAATGTGCGTTGTTTTGCATCCTTTAAAATTACCTTGTGAATTCGCGGATGTATGTCCAATATTTTTTTCAGCTCCGCGTCCGATAAATTTTTGTTCTTACTTATTCGGTCGTACTTTACTTTATCGCAATGCCTGTGTAAACCATCTATCAATCCACCAAAAGCAACCTCAGCAGTATTTGGAATATAACTAAACACTGTGTTTTCCAGATCGTGATCAATAGCTTTTAAAACCGAATCCACTAAGTTCCTACCTAATGCATTTCTCTCTTTATAAATGTCCGCGTCGTTTCCTCTGCTAAAATAAATGCGTTCAAATGAACACGCTTTACGTTCGAGTGGTTCTATAATTTCTTCTTCGCTAAACGCACCGTCTTTTTTTACAATAACCGCATGTCCGGGTTTTAATTCTTGTACTTTTTCATAAGGAACGTTCAATACGGTTTGTATCACCGGGCGTTCGCTAGCTACAACAATGATCTCTTCATCTCTATAATAATAAGCAGGGCGAATTCCGTTAGGATCCCTTAAAACAAAGGCATCGCCATGGCCCATCAATCCGCACATTACATAACCGCCATCCCACTTTTTGCTACTTTCTTTTAAAATTGAAGTAACATTTATATTGTTTTGAATGAGCTTACTTATTTCTTCGTTATCATCGGTTTGTTCTTTGAACTGACGAAATAATTTATCGTTCTCTTTATCCAAAAAATGACCGATCTTCTCTAAAACCGTTACTGTGTCTGCTTTTTCGCGTGGGTGCTGGCCAAGTTCAACTAATTGCTGAAACAACTCTTCCACATTAGTAAGATTAAAATTACCGGCTAAGGCCAGGTTCCTACTCTTCCAATTGTTTTGTTTTCTAAAAGGGTGGCAACTGTGAACGGTGTTCTTTCCAAAAGTACCATAACGTAAATGGCCCAAGATCAATTCTCCTAAAAAAGGAATATTCTCCTTTTGCCAATCGGCACTTTTGTAGGCTTCAGGATCCTTTATGGAAGCATTTACAAAAAGGTCGTTTATTTGTCCGAAAATATCTTGTACCGCTTTGTGTTCAATGGATCTATGGCGATCAATATAGGTAGTTCAGGGCTCTGTTTCCAACTTAACGGTAGCATTTCCGGGCG
>CAYYUS010000416.1:0-3362 GCA_964474925.1 uncultured Akkermansia sp.
TTGTTTAATTATTTCTCCGTGCCTCCGCGTCTCCGTGGCAATTTTAAAAGAAAGCTAAAACCAATAATTAACCCCCGCCGAAATAAACACATTTTGATACGATTGCTTTACATCGCGCATAGTTTGTGAGATCTTTTTATTTGTTGGAGTGGCAGGCGCTTCGCCGATCACTATAATTTCATTGAACTTACAATTGGCTTGCAAATAACTTATTTCTAATGCAGCACCTAAACTTTGAAATAAACGGTAATTGATCCCAATCGCTCCTCCAAATGAAATGGCATCGGCAGTTGAAGAATTAAATTTTAAATATTGCGACGAACTCACACTTAAGGTAACCTCAGGATATTTCAATGAAAGATAGCCCGCGTTGATCTTTGCATACATCAAAAGGTCCTCACTAAAAACTTTATGATACCCAAGTGATACGTGAATTCCAAATGCTCTCCAATTGGCTTTATCGGCTTTCCAGGCAGAATCAGTGTGATATAAATATTTGTGCGTAATAGGTTCTGTGTTCAATTCATTGGTAGATAAAAAACAATTCAATCCAAATACCAAACCATTTTTTTTCATATGGGTAAAGGTTAATCCTGCCGCGGCGCCGGTAAGGCCTGGACCAATTTCATTTGTATCTAATGTTTTTCTATTGAAATTCCCAATAGGCCATGCGCCACTTGCAAATACTGAAATGCTATTTTCTTTTCTCGGCGCATCTAATTTTTTTGTTTGAGTATTTACTGTAGGTGTATTTGGCGGAACATAATCGTCTTTTTGTTCGGTGCCGGGTGCTTGTCCTAAAGTAGGCAGTTGTGGTTGTTTTTTTTCACCGTATTGTATCTCCGAAACTTCACTTAAAAGTATATTAGCTTCAATACTGCTCATATTGCCGCCAACTTTAAAGTAAACGCGCGCACTATCTTGTCGCGTAATGCTACAAGTAATATGCTCGCCTTTTTTTGTTACAATAATATCGCTTGCTTGCGTTTGGGCGAAAGAAGGCTTTAATATTAAAAACATTAAAAGCGTGAATAGGTATTTTATAAGGCTTCGGTTCATATTAACACTCTAAAGTTAGGTAAAAAGGTTAAATGTTTTTGGTGCGTTAATTATAATTCGTAACATTGACCCGTCTTAAGGGGTGCTTTTTGTTTACAAAAGGCTGAGATCATACCCATTAACGAGTGAGCTTCTCAAAGCGCTTGTTAAGCACCTGAACAGGGTAATGCCTGCGTAGGGAGAGAATTAAAAGGCCAATGCAATCCCCTTGCAAAGGTTAGTTTAATTAAAGTATTATTTATAATGAAAAGAACAAAAACGTTTTTGTTTGTGCTTTTAAGTACGGCATTTGCCATGCAATTAAGCGGGCAGAACAAATTTACAGGAACAGTTAAGAATGAAAAAGGCGAGCCAATTTCGTTTGCCGTATTAGGTATTAAAAAAGGATATGCCTCGGCTATCAGTAATGCCGAAGGGCAATTTACTATTGATGATTTTCCAAAAGGCCAGCAGGTTGTTGAAGTGCGATCGATAGGTTATCATACAATATTAGATACGGTTGAGGCAAATGGCGATTTAAATAAAGAATACACTTTGGTGATCGATAACAAAACCTTAGATGAAGTGGTGATCCAATCTACACGTGCCGGAAAATTTTCGGGAATGGCATATAGCGAAATGAGTAAAGAGGATATTGCAAAGAATAACTTAGGAAAGGATGCGCCAATTTTGTTAGATCAAATGGCCAGTGTAGTTGTAAATAGCGATGCGGGAAATGGAGTGGGATATACAGGGCTTTGGATCCGCGGAACAGATGGAACGCGTATTAATGTTACTATTAATGGAGTACCCGTAAATGATGCCGAAAGTCAGGGAACATTTTTTGTGAACATGCCCGATTTTATGTCGAGTGTAAATAGCGTGCAAGTTCAACGTGGAGTTGGAGCATCATCCAATGGGGCCGGTGCTTTTGGAGCCAGCATTAATTTTCAAACGAATGCGTTAAATGAAAAAGCTTATGGACAAGTAATGTCTTCGGTAGGTTCATATAATACATTTAAAAATACTTTAGCGGTAGGAAGCGGTTTGATCAACGGAAAATTTAGTATGGATGCCCGCGCTTCAAAGATAACAAGCGATGGATATATTGATCGCGCTAAAAGTAATTTAGGCTCCTTGTATTTTTCGGCGGGTTATTATGGTAAAAAAGATGTATTGAAATTTATAGCATTCACAGGAAAGGAAAGAACATATCAAGCGTGGTATTATGTACCAACGGATTCTTTAGGAAGAGGAAATCGAACATTCAATCCTGCAGGAATTTATTTTGACGCCAATGGAAATATCAAGTATTATAATAACGAAACAGATAATTATCAACAAGACAATTATCAATTGCATTATACACGAAGTTTAAGTTCGAAATTGAATTTTAATTTAACAGGGCATTATACAAAGGGAAGAGGATATTACGAACAATATAAGGACCCTAGTCAGGACAGTGCTTTTTACTCTTCAAACTCTTATTTTTCAACTTACAATTTGCCGGATGTAGTGATTGGCGGCGACACAATTACGCAAACTCCTATTGTTCGACGTCTTTGGCTGGATAATGATTTTGTTGGTGTATTGGGAAATGTAAGTTACAAGGCAAGTAATAAATTGTCGTTTGTTTTAGGCGGAGGTTATAATGATTATTATGGTCGCCATTTTGGAAGAGTGATGTGGGCACAATATGCTTCTAATACAAGTATTGATCACGAGTATTACAAGAACACGGCCGGTAAAACAGACGCGAATGTGTATTTGAAATTAAATTACAATCCTATCAATGATCTTTTTGTATTTATAGATCTTCAGCAACGTATGATCAATTATTCGTTCCTTGGATTTGATGATAGTTTAAAAAGCACCAAACAACAAGAAGCGCTTTCATTCTTTAATCCGAAAATTGGTGTGAGTTACCGTTTAAATTCGGCATTGAGCGTGTACGGATCTTTTGCCATAGGAAATAAAGAACCTAATAGAAATGACTATGTGAATTCTACGTCAAAAAGCCGACCAAAAAACGAGAATTTAAAAGATCTTGAATTGGGTGCGCGCTACATGAGCAATAAATACAGTGTGCAGGTAAATTTATTTAATATGGATTATACCGATCAATTGGTATTGAGCGGAAAAGTAAATGATGTTGGTGCTTATACACGCGTTAACGTCGAAAAAAGTGTTCGTCGTGGAGTTGAATTGGAATTTGCTTATGCGCCTAATAAATACATTACCTTGACCGGAAATTTGACGCTATCGCAAAATAAAATTAAGGAATTCAATGATATACCCTCATAGGTGAAATATCAGGCAACGAT
>CAYYUS010000417.1:0-3341 GCA_964474925.1 uncultured Akkermansia sp.
ATCTTTATCGGCATCGGTTATGGTTACAATAGTATCTACTTTTGTAAAGACCTCTTCTTCATATGTTTTTAAACGAGAATTCTGAACTTTCAAATAGGATCTTTTTAAACCACTAGATTCATTTACTATATGTCTCTGCCAAATGAGATGTTCAATGTTGTGTGCTCGTAAAGCGATCTTTGCTTTGCTGAACTTCCTTATAGTTTCAATGTAAGGCGCCATAAATAATCCTTCCAATTGCACAACATCAAATGTATTTTTTTGAAGAGTTTCAATAAGCGCATCTTCAAATTCTTTAAAATAAAATCGGCTAATGAAATACGATTTGGAACTAAAGAGATTAAAAAAAGCGCCTAATGCACTAGGACTTGTATCCTTGTATACAGAACGGTAATGTGTTTTACTTTTGAATTCTTGCGGTACTGAACCATCTTCTTTAAAATGTTTTTTTGTATTGATGGTGAGCAAATGTAATTCCGCATTATTCTCATACAATCCACGTGCCATATTGTAAATAGCAATACTGCTGCCATCATTGGCGGGGTAAGGAGCTTTATTACAAATTTGCAGTATGCGCATTAGCTGCCGCGTTTAAATAATTTTTGAAAGAAAATAAGATAACTGGTAACATCAAACAAGGCCGAATCTTTTGCAGCTTTATACGTGAGAAAAATACTTATTGGTAAAAATATGCCTAACGGAATCCACATGGCTTGCCACGGAGGTAATTTGCCTTCTAAAGCTACAGTAGTAAACGCCTCGGTTAAAATAAAATAGGCCAAAAAGAAAAATACCGCTGTTACAACCGGCAAGCCCAATCCGCCTTTGCGGATAATTGCCCCTAATGGCGCGCCAATAAAGAACAAAATGATACAGGCAAAACATACTACTATTTTTTTATGCCATTCAACAACTAATTGTGTGAGTCCGTCGAGCTCCGCCTTTTGAATGTTATTTGCATTCTCTAGAACACCCACGTTGTTTCGAGTGATGTTCAAAGCGTAATCGTACAACTTATAATAATCTTCTTTAATGAGTTTAGACGTCAACGTATCAAGGTGAACTAAAGCGTAATTAGTTTTTGCGGTATCGGTTAAGTTGCTTTTAATAAAAAAATAATCTCTCATTTGTTTATCTAATTGAACAGCTATTGTGCGTAAATTTTTGCGAGATGAATCGGCAATAGAATCCAATTGCCAAATATTCATCATTTCGGCATAACCTTTAAATAACTTCTCATCGGTCTTGTTCAATTTAAAATCGGTGAGTTCTATATTTACTTGCAATTGTTTAAAATTAAGAATACTTAAAGCTTTGGCTTTACTGGTATTCTCTTTATTCAAAACTGTTTCGTAACGATTGCCATCTTTCATGATCAATACCAAAGCACCTGTATCCGAAGTAGTGGTCATTCGTGCTGCTTTGGCATATGTTTGAATGGTATTTCCATCGTTGGCACTATGATCATAGATCAGAAGGTTTTTAAGCGTGTCTTTGTTCAGCGATTTGCTCCCAACAAAAATAGAGTAGTTGTCAAGCTTATTATAAAAGATCCCTTCTTTGATATTCACGGTAGGTTTTTTCTGCCGGATATCGTACAGCAACGTAGTGGATTTTAAACTAACGGTTGGCAAAATAAAATTGTTGAATAGAAACGTTAGCCCCGCCAAAATTAAAATTAAAACAATAAGCGGTTTCATGATCCTAAAAAGCGAAAGCCCTGAGGACTTCATAGCGGCTAATTCGTAATTTTCGGCCAAATTGCCAAAGCTCATAATTGATGCCAATAATACGGCCAGCGGAATACATTGTGGAATGATGGCGATCCAGGCGTAAGTGAAAAGTTTTATGAGGTCAAATGTGCGTAAACCCTTACCTATCAATTCATCCAGATAGGTAATAACGATCTGTACCAAAAAGAACAAAAAAACGCTCACAAAAAGAGTGGCCAAAAAAGGCGGCACAAAACTTGAAATCAGCAGTTTATGTAATTTTTTAAAATTCACAATTTTCGTTTAAAAATAAGATTTCTTAATTAGAAAATAAGCATTAATTTCACAATTGTTGTTATTTTTGTTAGCATATGATTCATGGTAAAAAAATAGTGGTAGTGCTCCCTGCATACAATGCAGCACTAACCCTAAAAAAGACGTACGAAGAGATCCCATTTGATATTGTGGATGACGTAGTATTGGTAGATGACAACAGTAAGGATAATACTGTTGAAGTTGCACATAGTGTTGGTATTAAACATGTAATTAAACATGAGAAAAATAAAGGCTATGGTGGAAATCAAAAAACCTGTTATGACAAGGCTTTGGATTTGAAGGCTGACATTGTTATCATGCTTCATCCAGATTATCAATATACACCAAAGTTGATCCATAGCATGAGTTACATTATTGCTAATGAATTATATCCTGTTGTTTTTGGTTCGAGAATATTGGGCAAAGGCGCTCTAAAAGGAGGTATGCCCATGTATAAATATATTTTTAATCGCATGCTTACCTTTACTCAAAATGTATTGGTAAATCAAAAATTATCCGAGTACCACACTGGATACAGAGCGTTTAGTAAGGAAGTTCTTTTAGGAATAAATTACCATGCTAATTCAGATGATTTTGTATTTGATAATCAAATGATCTCGCAAATATTTTATGCCGGATTTGATATTGCTGAAGTTACTTGTCCAACAAAATATTTTCCGGAAGCTAGTAGTATCAATTTTGCTCGTAGTGCTAAATATGGAATGGGTGTATTAGGCACGTCGTTCGTTCATTTTTTCAATAAGATCGGACTCATGAAGAGTGAGATCTATAAACCAAAATCTAAGTAAAAATGGCTGTCTATCGCTTTAGGGTTTGTTTGGAAGATAATGAAGATGTTTATAGGGACATTGACATTAAAGCAGCGCAAAGTTTTGATCTGTTTCATGATGCTATACAAGAGGCATTTAAATTTGATAAAAAACACGCGGCTTCTTTTTTTGTAAGCGATGATTATTGGCGAAAAAATGAAGAGATCACTTTGAACAAAGAAGATCTTGCTTTGGACGAAGAGGATAAACGCCGTAAGATCGAGCGTAAGTATTTAATGAAGGAAACAAAAATTGCCAAATTCATTGAACAACCTCACCAGCGTTTTGTTTACGTATTTGATCCCGAAGCACAATGGTGTTTTTTAATTGAGATGCTTAAAATTGTGAATGAGGATGGAAAATTGAATTATCCGGTATGTATCAGAACAGCAGGAAATGCGCCTAAGCAATACAAGCAATTGAATATCATAAAAGATGATCTAACACCGGAAATGGCTTTAGCTGCTATTTTGAGTGAAGATCA
>CAYYUS010000418.1:0-3324 GCA_964474925.1 uncultured Akkermansia sp.
GAAGTGATCATTGGTTGAAAGAACTCATGCATTTTAGTATACACTTGGTTACCTTGCATAAAGTTTGAGAATATATCTTTATTGAAGGTGCCATTGATGTTCTTCGACATGCTATCGTAAGATGTATTTAATGTTTGCATGAACGAATTGTAAATATTTGTCCAAGCATTATTTGATGTAGTAAAGTTGCTTACATAATCTTGAGCCGGTTTACCAAAACTGTTAAAGCTGCTTAAAATGCTTTGATTAAAATCAGTCATTTGTTTAGCATATGTAGTTTGTGTACCTAACCAGTTCTTAAAAAACTCCTGAGGATTTTGGTTTGTATTATTACCAAAAGCGCTATTTGAATTTTGTTGCATGCTGTTCAAGATCGCAGTTTGTTTTTCAAACCACTCTTTTAAAATGCCTTGACCCTCGTGAGGGATGTTTCCACTTGTTAAAGAAGATTGCATTTTCTTTGCTGAATCCATCCAACTGTTTAACGCATTTGCTTGTGCCTCTAACATCGAATCGATAATTGGATTGTTTGTTTTCATTGTTGTATTATTAAATTGTTATGTAATAGTTTCCAGTAAAGTTTCGTAATTTTTTGATTCTCAGTAAATTACAACCCCTTCGGGAAATGTTCCGCAAAGATACTGAATTAATCGTGTAAAATCAAAGCTTAGTCGATTAAATTAATGTTAAAAAATTGACTCCTAGCGCTTTATCGGTTTAGAAGCCAATAATTTACCAAAAACGTTTAAAAATTGCCTCATTTGCCTCGTGCTTCCTACTTTTGAAGCATCAAAGCAAATTCATCAAATAATACCCTTTTAATTAAACGCGAAGCAACCCGCTTGGGTTTCGATTTTTGTGGAATAAGTAAGGCCGAATTTTTAGAAGAAGAGGCCCCGAGATTAGAAAAGTGGCTCAAAGAAAATAAACACGGACAAATGAAGTACATGGAAAACTACTTCGATAAGCGATTAGATCCGCGTTTGTTGGTGGAAGGTGCTAAATCTGTAATTTCTTTAATGTATAATTATTATCCTCCCGAGAAACAAAAGGATGTTGGACCAAAAATTAGCAAATACGCTTATGGTAAAGATTATCATGAAGTGATAAAAGATAAACTCACTGAATTTTTGAATTCATTAAAGGAGAATATTGGTGATGTGAACGGAAGAGTATTTGTTGATTCTGCTCCGGTATTAGAAAAAAGTTGGGCTGCCAAAAGCGGATTGGGTTGGATAGGCAAGAACGCGAATTTAATTAGCAAGGAAAGCGGATCGTTTTATTTTTTGGCAGAACTTATCATTGACATTGAATTAGAATACGACGGACCCATAAAAGATTATTGCGGAACTTGCACCAAATGTATAGATGCTTGTCCTACCGAAGCAATTGTTGCACCTTATATTGTAGATGGCAGCAAATGTATTTCGTATTTAACGATCGAATTAAAAGAAAGTATTCCTTCCGAGTTCAAAGGTAAAATGGATAACTGGGCCTTTGGATGTGATGTATGCCAAGATGTTTGTCCGTGGAATAGATTTAGCAAACCACACAACGAACCACTCTTTACAAATAAAACGTTATTGAACCTCTCAGAAAAAGAATGGCATGAGATGACCGAAGAAACGTTTAAAGTGGTGTTTAGTGGCAGCGCGGTAAAGCGGACAAAGTATACGGGGTTGAAACGGAATTTGAAGTTTTTGGAATAAATATTAACTTTAAACAAAACCATTATTTATGCGATGTAGATTTATCTACTATTTCTCTTTAATTTTTATTTCAATAAACGCTCAGCGTCTTGATCAATATATAGTTCTAATAAATAAAGACAGTATTATTTGTAGCAGTATCGAGCATCGTGCTAATTCAAATGGAAGATTGAATTATTTGAAGTATACCACACTTGAAGGCAAAACAGTTGAATACACAGACAGATTTAAAGTGCCTAAGTTAGATTGTTTCCGATATAGAAGACAAACCTATGAAATGATCCCACGTAAGAACTATAACCAGAAAAAAAGAAAGATTGTTGGAAAACGCTTGACGGATGGAGTCATAACCTATTGCTACTTTAATAACGAAAAACTTACTAATGTTACTTCAATTACACCCGGTCAGAGTGGCATGCAAAAATCGGGTTTCAAATTAAGGTATGTGAGACTTCAGGATGGTAAATATATAAAGCTTACAAAAGGAACAATGAAAAGAAAGATAAAACCTATATTAAAGTCGTGCGAGCAATTTGTAAGGGAGTATAAAGGCGACTATAAACTTAGGTTACGGGATTTTATTTTTGGTGATAAAGCCAAAAGTATGTTTGAACTGTATAACAGATCTTGCCCAAATGGCTCGAAACAGGAAACCATAAAGTCTTATAAGCCCTAGAGCCACAAGGCCTCCCAAGGTATTTTCAAAATTGCTACAAATCATAGCAATCAATTGCTACAACTTGTAGTAATTTTGGTGTATGATAACAGCGGTTCAACATAACACTAACCCAACATACTTTAAAGGGAGAGGCTCGCAACTGAATACTCATAATCATTATGCGAAGTACCAGTATGTGCAGGAGTATAAAGAGGTATTGGATGAAGAGTTTCAGTTAAGTGAAAAGACCGAGATCATCTATACCTATCCCAAAACCATTATTAATAAAGTAAAAAGTGTGGATGTGGGGATGGAATATTCCGCAAATCCATATCAAGGCTGCGAACATGGCTGCGTTTATTGTTATGCAAGGCCCACACATGAATATTGGGGTTATAGCGCCGGTTTGGATTTTGAACAAAAAATTATTGTAAAAAAGAATGCCGTTGAGTTATTAGAGAAAGAATTACTGTCGAAAAAATGGGAAGCTCGTCCTGTAGTATTATCGGGTAATACCGATTGTTACCAACCCATTGAAAAGAAAATGGAAATCACCCGCGGGATGTTGAGAGTGTTCTTAAAGCACAAACATCCGGTGAGTATCATCACCAAAAATGCGTTGATCCTTCGCGACTTGGATCTATTAAAAGAATTAGCAAAAGATAACTTGGTTCATGTCATGGTTTCTATTACCGGTTTAGATGAATCGGTACGTCAAAAACTTGAGCCAAGAACGTCTACTTATAAAAACAGGTTAAGGGTTATACAAACTCTTACCGAGAATGGCATTCCTTGTGGAATGATGATGGCGCCTATAATTGCAGGCATCAATAATCATGATATCCCGGAGCTTTTGAGATTGGCTGGACTTGCCGGAGCTCGCAGCGCCCACTATACGGTTGTGAGGTTGAATGGCGCTGTGGGTCCTGTTTTTAAGGATTGGTTATTTAAAAATTT
>CAYYUS010000419.1:0-3321 GCA_964474925.1 uncultured Akkermansia sp.
CCCAAAATGAGGGACTTTTCGTGTATCTGAGCGTATTGTTCTTTTAAAAATTGAGTTGATCTTGAATTGGGTGCTACAACACAGAATTCAGAAACAACGTTTGAATTAGATCTCTGAGAAAGGGATATTGAATGTTCGTTGAACATTTCAAAATTTGATTTCTCAAGGCGAGAGAAATTTTTTAACCGGAGTTTATTTAGCATAAATGAGGATTAAAAAATTTCGAAGCAACGCAGAGAAATAAAATTTTCAAATGTTCAGGCTGTTGTAGCTCAGTGGTAGAGCACTTCCTTGGTAAGGAAGAGGTCGGCAGTTCAATCCTGCTCAACAGCTCAAAAAAATGAAATAAAAAATTAGTAGAAAACTAATAATATATAACAACAAACAGTAAAAAAATAAAACTATGGCAAAAGAAAAATTCGACCGTTCCAAACCACACTTGAACATTGGAACTATTGGTCACGTAGATCACGGCAAAACTACTTTAACTGCAGCTATCACTACGGTATTAGCTAGTAAAGGATTATGTGAAGTTCGTGACTTCTCATCAATTGACAACGCTCCTGAGGAAAAAGAGCGTGGTATTACTATTAACACTTCTCACGTAGAATATGCAACTGCAAGCCGTCACTACGCTCACGTTGACTGTCCAGGTCACGCGGATTACGTTAAGAACATGGTTACTGGTGCTGCTCAAATGGACGGTGCAATTTTAGTTGTAGCTGCAACTGATGGACCAATGCCACAAACTCGCGAGCATATCCTTCTTGCACGTCAAGTAGGTGTACCTCGTATTGTTGTGTTCATGAACAAAGTTGACATGGTTGATGACTTAGAGTTATTAGACCTAGTTGAAATGGAAATTCGCGAACTATTAACGTTCTACAAATTTGATGGCGACAAAACTCCTATCATTCGTGGTTCTGCATTAGGTGGATTAAATAACGATCCAAAATGGGTTGACAAAATTATGGAATTAATGGATGCAGTTGATGCTTACATTCCAATTCCTCCACGTGATAAAGATAAGCCTTTCTTGATGCCGGTTGAAGACGTGTTCACGATCACTGGTCGTGGTACTGTTGCTACAGGTCGTATCGAAACTGGTGTTATCAACTCTGCTGAAGAGGTTGACATCATTGGTATGGGTGCTGAGAAATTGAAATCAACTGTAACAGGTGTTGAGATGTTCCGTAAAATATTAGATTACGGTGAGGCTGGAGATAACGTAGGTTTATTATTACGTGGTATCGAGAAAAAAGATATCAAACGTGGTATGGTTATCATTAAGCCAGGAACTGTAAAACCACACGCTAAATTTAAAGCTGAGGTTTACATCTTGAAAAAAGAAGAAGGTGGACGTCACACTCCATTCCAAAATAAATATCGTCCGCAATTCTATTTCCGTACAACTGACGTAACTGGAGAAATTACTCTAGAAGCAGGTCGCGAAATGGTAATGCCGGGAGATAACGTAACAATTGAAGTGAATTTGATCGCTCCGATTGCTATGGACAAGGGTCTACGTTTCGCTATCCGTGAGGGTGGTCGTACCGTAGGTGCTGGTCAAGTTACTGAGATTTTAGACTAATTGCCATAGTCATAAATATAGGCAAAATGGCTCCCGAAAAAAGGGTAGCCATTTTGCCATTTATAAAGGGTAGTGAAGTTTAAGGAAAACGGGTGTGGTGCAATGGTAGCATACCGGTCTCCAAAACCGTTGATGGGAGTTCGAATCTCTCCACCCGTGCACTAAAAACATTAAAGAAAAAGACATGAGTAAGTTTGGTGATTATTTAAGTGAAACAAAGAACGAACTTCTAAACAAAGTGAGTTGGCCAACCTGGACAGAACTTCAGGGAAGTGCCGTAGTGGTAATGATATCATCGGTTATCATCGCATTGGTGGTATTTTTAATGGATATCGGCTTCGAGAATTTAATGAAGGCCGCTTACAGTTTAGTTAGTTAATAAATTAAAGAATTTAAAATGGCTGAAGTAACCAAAACAGATAACGCGATCATCCGTAAATGGTATGTGGTTCGTGCTATCAGTGGGCAAGAGAAGAAGGTAAAGCAATATATTGAGATGGAGATCTCTCGCTTGAAACTAAATGATTACGTTGCACAAGTGTTGATCCCAACAGAAAAGATCATTCAGATCCGTAATGGTAAAAAAACCACCAAGGAGCGTTCTTTTTATCCGGGATATGTATTGATCGAAGCCGCACTTAAAGGTGAGATCACGCACATCATTAAGCAAATTACAGGCGTTATTGGTTTCTTAGGAGAAACTAAAGGCGGAGATCCTGTTCCAATGCGTTTAACTGAGGTGAATCGTATTTTAGGTAAGGTTGATGAGTTAACCGAAAGCGAAGGAACCATGGCTACTAATTACATGGTTGGCGAATCGGTTAAAGTAATTAACGGTCCATTCAACGGATTCATTGGTATCATTGAAGAAGTTATGGAAGACAAAAAGAAAATTAAAGTTACTGTGAAGATCTTCGGTCGTAAACAACCGGTAGAACTAAACTTTGGCGAGGTTGAAAAGGAATAAAGAAATTGAATGGCGTAAATTAAGGTTAGAGTGCTTTGCTGCTTCCAACTCAAAGTAACTAAATTCCGAAAGGGGCCTTAACGAAACCAACAATAACAAAAGATGATCTATAGGTGAGACATTAGATCGTTGAAATAAAATAAATAAAGTAAAACTAAAAGAAATGGCAAAAGAGTTATCAGCAATTGTAAAGTTGCAAATCAAAGGTGGAGCTGCTAACCCATCGCCTCCTATTGGTCCTGCTTTAGGTGCTAAAGGTGTAAACATCATGGAGTTTTGCAAACAGTTCAACGCAAGAACCCAAGATCAACCTGGTAAGATTTTACCGGTTATCATTAATGTTTACGTCGACAAGTCGTTTGATTTTGTTATCAAACGTCCGCCTGTAGCAGTTCAAATAAAAGAGGCTACCAAAGTACAAACAGGTTCGGCTACGAGCAACCGTAAAAAAGTTGGTTCAATTAGCTGGGATCAGATCAAAAAAATTGCAGAAGATAAAATTGTAGACATGAATTGTTTTACAATGGAATCGGCAATGAGTATGGTCGCAGGTACTGCACGTAGTATGGGTGTAACTGTTTCCGGAAACAAACCTTTCTAAATTAAAATAATTATTAATTAAAACGCGTTCAAAAAAATGGCAACGTTGACTAAAAAAAGAAAAGCTTCTGAAGCAAAGTATGATGCTGAAAAAGCTTACTCTGTAGTAGACGCTTCAAAAATTGTAAAGGACATTACCACTACAAAATTTGATTCGTCTGTG
>CAYYUS010000420.1:0-3317 GCA_964474925.1 uncultured Akkermansia sp.
TAACAGCAAGCATAAACGCTAATGAAAGAATTGTTGGGAAAACTACTAAAGCAATTTTATACTCATTAGCTCCGGTTCCATAAGAAGCTGCAAAGCCACCTATACATCCAATAATTACTATTAAAATGCCAATAATTCCGTAACGATGAAATTCTGCACTCTCCCAAAAAGTTGATACCTCTGCTTTTGCATTTGCTGTTTCACTTTTTCTTGAAACATTGATTGATTGTTGTTTGCTGATTGTTGTTTCCATGATTTTGTGTTTTTAAGGTTTAAAAATTAAATTGTCTAGTGATAAAGCGTTCCAGCCCTGAGGCACAAATAATAAAAAGAGTAATAATAATAATCGTGGAAGCACATAACGTGTGTCCCACATTGGTGAAGTGATGCCAAAGCCAATAGCGGCTATGATCAAATTAAGACCTAATAGATATAAAGCATAATATTCAAAAAGACCGATGATCAATAAAAAACCGCAAATTAGTTCGGTATATGAAGTGAACCATGATGCGGCGGCCGTAAGGAATTTTGGAATTCCTTTGTTAGTGAAATTTGTCTCGAACGTTGCTATTACATTTTTTACTTTAATATTAAATACGGCATCATACCCCTGAAAAAAGAAAAGGCATCCTAAAAAAACCCTAGCTATAAGTACAGCTACTATTTCGTGATATTGATTGATGGCGTGCATTTTTTATCCTTGATTATGAAGCAAAGATATTGAGACCATGCAGCGTAGGGAATGAGTGAGGTCAGAACCGTGTATGATTATTGTCAGTTTACAAAAATTGACTTAGGTCATGTTTTTGCCTAAAATTGTACTCGGATACAGCCGTTCGTCGCCATAAATGACCTTTAAAGCTGAATTTTAAACGAAATATTAGAAAACTCTTTAAATTGACCCCATGAAAAAGATCTTATTTACCATACCTGCGATCCTATTGATGAGTTTTGCTGGAACTATCGACAAACAGCCTTATACTTTATTTAATGCTAAAGGCGCTAAAACTAATTACGACCAGCTATTAGCTGAAGCTAAAAAAGCCGACATTATTTTATTTGGCGAGTTGCACGATAACCCTATTTGCCATTGGCTACAAAGAGAATTAACCGAAGATATGTTGGCCGAAAAGAAAAGCAACCTTGTTTTGGGCGCCGAAATGTTTGAGGCCGATGATCAAATAGCCCTGAACGAATATTTAGCAGGAAGAACATCTGAAAAAACAATGAAAGACGAGGTAAAGCTTTGGAATAACTTTGCTACAGATTACAAGCCCCTTTTAGACATTGCTAAAACCAATAAATTAAAATTTGTGGCCGCCAACATTCCTCGCAGATACGCAAATATGGTGTATTCTCGCGGCGAAAAGGTTCTTGATAGTATTGATGTGGAAGCAAAAAAATGGATCGCACCCTATCCAATAAAATACGATAGCACTTTAAAGTGTTATAAAGATATTTGGGAAAACGCGGGTGGACATGGTGGGCAGAATTTACCAAAGTCGCAAGCATACAAAGATGCCACCATGGCGCATTTTATTTTAAAGAATTGGAGTAAGGGGAAGTTATTTATTCACTATAATGGGGCTTATCATAGTAATAATCATCAAGGAATTGAATGGTATTTGAAGCAACAAAATCCTGATCTTAAGATCATGGTGATCTCTTCAACAGAGCAAAAAGATAATACTAAACTAGATGAAAAGGCAATGGACAGCGGTGATTTTATAATTTGCACCCCTTCTACCCTTACAAAAACTTATAAATAGATCAGTTGCGCATGGTTGCCAACTTATCGTAATTAATTACAGAGATCGTACTTCCGGCGATCTCTATAAGTTTCTCTTCTTTAAAATCACTTAGAGTACGAATAACCGTTTCGGTAGCTGTTCCAACCATGTTTGCAAGATCCTCGCGTGAAACATTCATGCTAAATTTAGAGTCGCCTTCCTTTTTATATTTATCCGAAAGTTTAACCAAAGCTTCAGCAACTCTTTTTCTTACCGAGTTGTATGCTAGTTTTACCAACTGATCCTCCTTTTCCATAAGGTTGTTCGAAAGGATCTCGATGAATTTACGCGAAACCTCAGAATTCTTATAGATCAATGCAAAAAAATCATCCTTTGGGATCATATATACTTCCGAATCTTCAAGAGCTGTTGCCGAGCTTGTGTATTTTTCGCCTTGCAGTAAAGACAAATACCCAAAAAAGTCACCTTCGTTATGAAGTTCGGTTATAAGTTCTTTTCCCGAATCGCTGGTTTGGGCAATTTTTACTTTGCCTTTACTTACAAAGTATATTCCTTTTGGATAACCACCCTCTTTGTAGATATCATCTTTCTTTTTATAAGAACGTAATTCTCTTTCTTCGGAAAGTTTTTTTAGCGACTCTATTCCTTTAGCTTCATTAATAAAATCATTAATACCGCTAACGTTCTTAGTGAATTCCTTTTTTAAGATCTCATTCTTCTTTAAACGACTTTCAATGGCATTCAATAATTCTACATCATCAAATGGTTTGGTTAAATAATCATCAGCGCCCATTTCCATTCCTTTTCTAAAATCGCTTCGTTCGGCTTTTGCAGTTAAAAATATAAATGGTATGCTTGATGTTTCTGTATTCTTAGAAAGCAAATGCAATGCGCCGTGTCCATCTAATACAGGCATCATAATGTCGCAAATAATAAGATCCGGCTTTTCTCTTTGTGCAAACTCTACTCCTTCTTTACCATTTTTTGCGGTAATAACATTGTAATTTGCCAAGGTTAATATCTCCGCCGTGTTCTCGCGAACATCTTCATTGTCTTCTATCAAAAGAATTTTTTTCATTTTATTGTGGTATTATGATCGTAAATTTTGTTCCCTTATTTTCTTCACTTTCAAAGTCCAACGAACCATTCATAAGCTCGGCGTATTTAGCAACAATACTTAAACCTAATCCTGTTCCTTGAATATGCGTAACATTTTGTCCCCTAAAGAACCGTTCAAATAAATGCTGTTGATCTTCTTTAGAGATCCCCATTCCATTATCCTTTACAGAGATCTTTACAGATGTGTCGGTTGCCTCCGAGTTGATCTCTATCTTTCCACCTTCCGGAGAGAATTTAATAGCGTTTGAAATAAGATTGAAGAGCACGTTCTTTAATAGCTTTTTATCCAGTGTAACCATCTGCCTTCCTGAATGCGACTGAATAAGATCTTGACCGCCCGTTGCCATTCCATTCATCTCACCAATAATTTCGGAAATGAATGCTTTAAGATCTATTGCTTCGGGCAAATTCTCAATTTTTCCTTCCTCCAACTTACTTACCGATAAG
>CAYYUS010000421.1:0-3314 GCA_964474925.1 uncultured Akkermansia sp.
TTTACATCCTAATGCAAACTCAATTATGGAGTCTTTTGATTTGGCTTATTATAATACGGCGCCACCGAAAGTATAGCAGAGAAATCTTTTAGGTTAGTAGTTTTAATTGCTTCAACTACGTCTGACGTATTATTTCCACCAATTCCCAACACTAAAGGCAAACGTTTTTTATTTGTCTTTACAACGGTATCAATTACTAATTGTTTTTCTTGTTTAGTTAATGTTACACTCTCTGCTGTAGTTCCATTAACCACAATATATTCAACCTTACCATTAATTAAATGTTTAATTAATCGCTCTAATGCTTTAACATCAACAGTACCTTTTTTAGTAAAAGGCGTAACAATGGCAACCCCTGTGCCCGTGAGGAAATTTTTCATTCACCAAAATTAAGAAAAATGGCCGGAAATACGGCAATTTTGATGTTTTTTATACTCAGCAGACTTTGTATATTTACCACTCTAGACTTTACATATGGACTTAGAATTCAACAAGAACGAAGATAAGATGAAATTGCTCATCTCGCAGATGGAACAACGGTTGGGCAAGATATACCTTGGCGGTGGAAAAAGCCGTATAGATAAATTGCACGAACAGGGCAAAATGACAGCACGCGAACGTATCGATTTCTTATTAGATAAAGATACTCCCCGTGTTGAAATGGGCGCTTTTGCAGGTTACGAAATGTATCCCGAGCATGGTGGTTGTCCGGGTGGTGGCGTTGTAATTGTTATTGGATATGTAAGCGGAAAACAATGTATTGTTGTAGCTAATGATGCTACAGTAAAGGCAGGAGCTTGGTTCCCTATTACAGGAAAAAAGAATTTGCGCGCGCAAGAGATCGCGATGGAAAATCGCTTGCCAATAATTTATTTAGTGGATAGCGCCGGTGTGTATTTACCAATGCAAGATGAGATCTTCCCGGATAAAGAACATTTCGGACGAATTTTTCGCAATAACGCCGTAATGAGTAGTATGGGCATTTTACAAGTGGCCGCTGTTATGGGAAGTTGTGTTGCTGGTGGTGCTTATTTGCCGATTATGAGCGATGAAGCCATGATTGTAGATAAAACCGGAAGTATATTTTTAGCTGGAAGTTACTTGGTAAAAGCCGCTATTGGAGAGAATATTGATAACGAAACCTTAGGTGGAGCAACCACGCATTGCGAAGTAAGTGGTGTTACCGATTATAAATGTAAAGATGATGCCGATTGCTTAACACGCATTCGTAATATTATGAGTAAAGTGGGCGATTATGATAAAGCCGGCTTTAATCGCGAAACCCCTGCTCTACCAAAAAAAGATCCAAAAGAATTATACGGAATTATTCCCGATCTAAGAGATAAGCAATACGATATGCGTGATGTTATTGAGCGCTTAGTAGATGGAAGTACATTTGATGAATACAAAGAATTATATGGACAATCCATCATTTGTGCATATGCTCGCATTGATGGTTGGGCTGTAGGAATTGTTGCCAACCAACGTAAAGTTGTAAAAAGTAAAAAAGGCGAAATGCAATTTGGCGGAGTAATTTATAGCGATAGTGCTGATAAAGCCGCGCGTTTTATTATGAATTGCAATCAGAAAAAAATCCCCTTAGTGTTTTTACAAGATGCCACCGGTTTTATGGTGGGCTCTCGCAGCGAACATGGCGGAATAATTAAAGACGGTGCCAAAATGGTAAATGCTATGAGCAATTCGGTTGTTCCAAAATTTACCATCATTATTGGAAATAGTTATGGTGCCGCAAATTATGCCATGTGCGGAAAAGCATACGACCCGCGTTTAATTGTTGGATGGCCTACTGCCCAAGTAGCTGTAATGGGAGGCGCGCAAGCTGCTAAAGTATTGGTTCAAATTGAAGTGGCTTCGTTAAAAGGAAAAGGTGAAGAGATCACCCCTGAAAAAGAAGCGGAATTATATAATAAAATTAAAGATCGTTACGATGCGCAAACGTCTCCGTATTACGCTGCATCGCGTTTATGGTTAGATGCCATTATTGATCCACAAGAAACCCGTAAAGTAATTAGTATGGGAATTGAAATGGCCAACCATTCTCCGATTACAAAATCATATAATGTTGGTGTACTACAAACCTGATACTGATCTATGTCCTTTAATTCTAGTGAACTAAAACAAATTGTACTGCCTGAAGGCATTGTAACTTTAAAAACCGATGGAATTGTTTACGTTAAGTATGCAGTTGATATCACTGTGGATCTTGATGTACAAGCTAGGATGCTCGATGCTTTTAACCAACTCACCGAAAAAAAACTTACGCCCTTTTTATTTGAAGCTGAAGACGGTGTAACAGTTACCAAAGAAGCCCGCGATAATGCTATTGTAATGGAGGAATCAACTCCGTGTAAAGCTACAGCGGTGTTGGTTCAAAATATTGCCTACGCCATGATTGCCAACTTTTATGTAAAATTCAATAAGCCTAAACGACCGTTTAAGGTATTTAATAAAAAGGATGAGGCTATTGAGTGGTTGAAGGCACACTTATAACTATACGCGCCTTCGGCGCTTTTTTATTTTAACACGGAGACACCAAGGCACCAAGACACGGAGCTTTAAAACTTGATTATAAACTGCATGTTCTCCGCGTTTCCATAGTAAAAATTTAATAAATGTTAAGGCAGCGAAGCGGCCGATTGCCTGTAACCCCCATTCTATAAGGGTTTTAGAATTTACCGTGTCTCCGTGCCTCCGTGTCTCCGTGGTAAAAAACAGTGGTAAAAAATTGGCTTTTTTCTTATTTTCTCAGTAACTTAGAGGCTCTAAAAAAAATCACACTTATGGCATTTGATATTGAAATGATAAAGCAGGTTTACGCAAAAATGCCTGCTCGTATAGAAGAGGCACGTAAAACATTGGGGCGCCCATTAACTTTAGCAGAAAAGATCCTTTATTCGCACTTGGATGCTTCTTTCTCAGTAAAAAATTACGAACGCGGAAAAGCATACGTAGATTTTAATCCAGATCGCGTTGCTATGCAAGATGCAACTGCGCAAATGGCATTGCTGCAATTTATGCAAGCTGGTCGCCCAAAAGTGGCTGTACCTTCATCGGTTCATTGTGATCACTTAATTCAAGCAAAAGCCGGTGCAAAAGCCGATCTAGATAGAGCAAAAACAGAAAGCGAAGAAGTATTTAATTTCCTAGCTTCCGTTTCAAATAAATATGGTATTGGTTTCTGGAAACCGGGGGCTGGTATCATTCATCAAATTGTTTTAGAAAATTATGCATTCCCCGGTGGAATGATGATAGGAACCGATTCGCACACCGTAAACGCGGGTGGTTTAGGTATG
>CAYYUS010000422.1:0-3313 GCA_964474925.1 uncultured Akkermansia sp.
TTTTTACGACATATATGAATCGGTCGCCGATAACGGTTCGGTACAGAAATTTTCAAAATCAATTGTAAATAAGACATGTAGACTTTGTGGTCAGACATCTCCGGAAGTTTCGTTTAATAACGAACCTCACTTTATCCCTCAATTGTTAGGACGAAATAATTTCTCAAGCAACTACGAATGCGATACGTGCAATAGCATTTTTGCTAGATTCGAAACAGACCTTTCTATATTTATTTTACCGTTCACAACTCTTGTAAACGTAAAAACTAAAAATGGTGTGCCAACTTTTAAATCTCGGCGTGAAAATGTAGAAAAATCAACAATAGTTAAGGTTGAAGACAATAAGCGTAATTTCTTTGTTGAAAATGCGGCTGATTTTGTAATTAATCGTGAGCTAAAGGAAGCAACTTTCACGGTTCGTCGGCAAAAGGCTAATCCGATAAATATTTACAAGTCGCTAGCTAGAATTGGAATGTTATTAATGCCAACAGAAGATCTTCCTCCTTATAGAGAATTTACTGACTGGTTAATTAACAAAAATAATTCTTATAATAAAATTCCGCTTTTGGTTTCCAGAAACATGCTTGTTAGCAAATATTACAATGTTCCATCTGTTCATTTATATCGAATAAAGGATCCAAATCTAACTGATTGCGTAAAACCTCAATACGTATTAATTGTAAGAGCAGCCAATTTAATATTCCAGTTGCCCTATCCGATGTTTATTGGAAACAACCCAAAAGCTAAATTGGTATTGGATTTACTTCCTGACATTATTTTGCATAACGAATCTGCATTTTATAAAATATTCGATCTTTCAGAGAATTGTCAGACATTGGATGAGGAACTCAAATTTAGTTTTGAGAATTAGCGCTGTAAGTAAGACGATTTGACAGAATAGTTAACGCAAAGAATATTCAGCAACTTTAAAAGGTATCTTTTTAAGATCAGAAACAAGTACAGAATCCTTTTTATCAGAATCAATACCAAACCACCCATTAATATTATTTTTGCTTAGAAAGATACCTTCTAAAGAGTTCTCCGTTTGAAATACATATTTCTTTGATTCTTCCTTCTCAACGGCAATTAACGAACTGGTAGGGAAGTGATAGTATACAACATACTTATCAAGATCTACATCATTAAGATTATAAGCCATGAAAATAAATTTAGCGCAAAAGCTGTTTAGTTCAAACTACAGTTCTTAACACTAATACTTAAATTCTCAACATTTAGAAATTAATTACTGCATCCAGCGCGTCATCCGCGCTCTTGTGAATAAAGTTGGCCTGGTAACCCAAAGGTCTGGTGTTCGAATCACCCTCCCGCTACCAACAAAGAATCCTCCAAAATATTTGGGGGATTCTTTATTTCACAACCCTCCAAAAGCCTTGCCCCTTCTGAGATGTACTCGATTATCGAATTTTTTTCAAATGTTAGATATTCACTTTTATCCTTATTATAGTAAATCTTGTCTTTAAAGATGATTTTTATAAGTTTATGTTTATCATCACTATCGCTGGAAGCCCATATTTTATTGATGTTTTCACAATAATCAAAACATTTTTCGAGTATTTTTTCAATGTTAGATAATTGCTTTTCACTCTCCTCGTTTTCACCAACAATTTCATTTAATTCCGCCACAAAAATACTCCGGTACTTATCGTAAAACTGCTTATCTATTTCTTCATTCAAAAAACGTTTTTCAAGCTTTTCGATCTTTTGTTTAAGATCAGTGATCTTCGATTCGACATCTACCTTTATCTCTTTCGATTCATTTAAAACGTATTGAATTTCTTCTATAAGGTAGTTTTTTATAATAGAACTTAACTCTTTGTCAATCGCAAAGCGACTTAACAAGATCTTTAATTGTTCGTGCATCTTACTTGCGTTTTTATTGCTGCTACAACCTCGTGTATTGCATTTATAATAGTGAATCCCTCTATTCTTTACTAAATACCCGGTCATCAATGCTTTACATTTAGCGCAATGAATCTTACCTCTAAGCGGGTAAAAATTGTCTTCTTCCCTTGGGTGGTATTTTGGTCTCATACTGCTTAATACATCGTTTGCCTTGAGAAAAGTCTCTTTTGATACAAGAGGTTCCCAATTTTTGCCTTCTATGATCGTACCACCTATCATCTTATTACTCAATAGACCACAATAAAAAATTCGACGGAACACAGGGCTTAATCCTTTAGCGGAAATGCTTAAACCAAGCTTATTTAGTTTATAAGCGATCTTCTTAGTAGAATAGCCTTTGTACGCTTTCCACTCAAATGCTTTAGCTAATAGCCTCCCATCGCCATTAATTGTGAATTTATAAGTGTTATCAATGTATTCCATATTATAACCTAACGGTGGGCGGCCAATGTACTCTCCTTTTAAAAGTTTTTGTTTCATCCCTCGTACAGTTTTCTCCCTGCGCATCTGATTGTCAAAATGTGAAAACAAAAGCTGAATATCTTGCTGAAAGGCTCCGATGGGAGATAGGGTGTTTACCGGAGAAGATGCGGCTAAAATTTGTACGCCTCTTTTTCTTAATTGACTTGCAAGGTAAATTGCATTACCACCAGTTCTTGAGAATCGGTCATTGTCCGCTACAAGTATGTATTTTATTTTTAAACGTGACGTGCTTATAAATTTCATCATCCTTTGAAATTCTTTCCTCTCCTCTGTCTTTGCAGATTCAAAAGTCCCACCGAAAGTTTCAAGAACTTGGATACCGCTGTTTTTCGCTAAAGTCAAGCACATTTTCGCTTGTGATTCAAGTGAGCCTCCCTGCTCCATTTGTTCACGGCTGGAAACCCTGGTATAAGAAACTCCATATTCAACTTCACCTAATATCAACTCAATATCTTTCCCTTTTGCATATTTTTTAAATGCTTCTAAAGTTTTAATATCATTTGTTGGCTTCATCCTTCCTCCTTTCTTCCTTTAAGTTATTATTTTCGCTAATGGCTAATGACACAATTATTTCACAAAAGCTAACAATGTCCTCAGCAACCTGAGAGCGTTCTACTTCTGTCATTTTGTTATACTTTTTTATCTTAGTTAATTCATTTATTAATTTTTCATAATTTCTTATGTTGTTTTTCATTGTTAAGGTTGTTGCACCAACATCTGAATCTCAGTATGTCAGCCTTTTTTCACCTTATGTCCTGTTCACAGGTACTATCATTTTATAAATCTTTTTTTAATTATACGTTCAAAGAAAACTGTTTTGCCATTCTTCCACTTGAATGTAACATTCTCATATTGCTTTAAAAAAAATGTTCGTGTCATTTGATAAAGCTCTTCTCGTGAAATGTCC
>CAYYUS010000423.1:0-3311 GCA_964474925.1 uncultured Akkermansia sp.
CGCTAAAATCGGCGCTTAACAACGAATCTGTTATTGGTTTGATATCCGCAAGTTTATAGTCCGTTTTATTTTTTTGAAAAGGTATTGAGAACGAAATGTTCTTGTAAGTCATTTTTACTTCCGATCTATTTGAAATGCTATCATGAAGAAACTGCAAAGGATAAAATCGATCAAGTGTATCTCCACAATACGAAGAAAAATGCATCACTTTACAAACACGTTTCTTTTGTACCACCACTAGATTTATCTCATAAAAATCAGTTATATCCTTTGGAACTTTACCAAGCTTAATATAATACTTCTTCACTTTCCCTTTGTCCAACTTTTCCTTTATATCCTTTCGTTTCTTTCCACCTGGTTTGAATCCCTTTAGAGCTTTCTTTTTGTATATAACTTTAAGGATTCTCCCATTAAAAATGCACTGCTTGTTTCTACGCGAAGGAAGTGTATAGTATTTTGGATTACCACAATCAAAAGGATCATAAACAACTATCTCAGCGGCAAAGCCATCCTTACGCTTTTTAAGCATATTAAAAATTGGTTTCGGATCATAAGACGATAAATAAATTGCATCACCTTTCCTCTCAATTGATGTTCTTCCAAACAACATATCACTTTCATTGTCAAAACACCTCCTGCAAACAGACGAGTCTTTAAAGGGCTTTAACTTGTATATATGCCTTCCTTTATGAAAATGGTCATCCATTCCCTCAAAACTATTAATAACCTGAGGAGGTGTAAAGCTTGAATAGGAAAAGAAATTCTTATTTTCTTCAAACTTGTATTTATACAAAACGTTGGCGAACTTTTGAACAGCGTAAATTCTTCCTGATTCCTTATCTACCCAAATAGCTAGTCCCGTTGAGTTATAATCGGGCGTAATTATGTTTTTATAATGTCCTGGAGAATTAACCCACATCGTTACTAGATCAGTTGCAGTTTCATCGTACGTGGAATTTGTATGCACTTTTCCCTTTTTATCTTTCACCGGGGTGTTTATCAATGTAAAAGCCACATTTTCTCCTACCAAATAATTAACTGCGCCAAAAAAATCAGCGCGCTTTTGAGGAGTTTCCATTATTTTACTTTCGGGCTCGGTATGACTTAATTCACCCTTTTTAAATAAATAATTAGCGTGAAATTTAGCTGCTAGATATAAAATAGAATCGTTACAAAGAATCTTAAGTCCGTGTTGTACCCGAACCTCGTTTATTTTCTCTTTTATAAGATGCTCTAGTAGTTTTTCGTTAAGCTGAAATGTAGATATTTTGTCAGCCCCATTTTGAGAATTCAAAACCCCATTTACTAGTAAAAGAAAAGCAAAAAAAACTGTTTTAAAACCAGTCTTATAAAAATTGGCATGGTTCAAAAACAGATTCATTTATCTAAATAAATCAATTCAACTTACTTTCCAAACTTGTTTGATACAAATTAGTGTATTCAGCAAGCGAACCGTAATTATTTCCATCCACAAAGAATGAATTTCCTTTTACCATTCCAATTTGAGCGAAAGGAGTTTTAGTTTCTAATAAGGCTTTTTCTAAAGCAACATGATTTTTTGGATCAACGCTCACCACTATTCTACCTTGAGCTTCACCAAATAAAAAGGCGTCGATGCGAATGTCTTTTGAAGAATTAATATGAACTCCTAAGTTATTCGCAATTCCACTTTCTAATAAATTCAAGAACAAACCACCATCACTGATATCGTTTGCGCTTTCAATTAATCTGGCGCGAATGATCTTTTGAATTGTTGTTTGCACTTCAAATTCCTCATCCAAATTAAAATACGGAGCAGGTGTGTTTTTTATTTTGCAATAAGATGATGTATATTCTGAAGAAGCGATATCATTTTTTTGATGACCTAATACGTAAATAAAGTCGCCTTCCTTTTTGAAATTGATACCAGTTTGAAAAGTTTTATCTTCTACAATTCCTATCATGCCAATAGTTGGCGTTGGAAACACAGGCCCTTCGTAACTCGATTGGTTATAAAAACTCACATTACCACCGGTTACAGGCGTTTGAAATTTTAAGCACGCCTTGCTCATGCCTTTAATAGCACTTACAAATTGCCAATATACTTCAGGGTTATAAGGATTTCCAAAATTTAAACAATTAGTAACAGCACTTGGAATTCCACCGCTGCACGAAATATTACGAGCAGCTTCGCACACCGCAATAGCACAACCCGTTTCTGGATCGGCATTTACATAACGGCTATTGCAATCAACGCTCATGGCTAATGCCTTTTTTGTTCCTTTTACATTTACAACTGCTGCCGCGCTTGCATTATTCGTATTTCTGTTCACTGTTCCAACCATGCTATCATATTGGTTGTAAACCCAACGTTTGCTGGCTAAGTTTGGATGTCCTGCCAAGTGAAGCATTATTGGTTTAAGGTCAGTAGGAACTTTTATATCTTCAACTTTAAACTTTTTATGTTCAGCAAACCAAGCAGGCTCTTTAAATTCGCGTTTATAAACTGGAGCGTCTCCACCTAGTACTAAAGATACTGCAGGAAGATCTGCTACTTGTTCGCCGTTAAAGAAATATTTTAAACGATCGCCTTTGGTCACAACACCAATTTGCACGCAATTCAGATCCCATTTATCAAAAATGTCGAGAATTTCTTTTTCTCTTCCCTTTTTTACAACAACAAGCATTCGTTCTTGCGATTCGCTCAATAAAAATTCAAACGGATGCATTCCTGCTTGGCGAGCCGGAACTTTATCTAACCAAACTTCCATACCGTGTTCGCCTTTTGCGCTCATTTCGCTGGTGCTGCATGCAATTCCTGCCGCGCCCATGTCTTGCATTCCTATAACAGCTCCGGTTTTTATGATCTCTAAAGTTGCTTCTAATAATAATTTTTCTTGGAAAGGATCACCCACTTGTACTGCAGGAAGATCTTTTGCGCTATCTTCTGTGAGATCCTTACTTGCAAAAGCAGCTCCACCCATTCCATCTCTTCCTGTTGAAGAACCAACAATAAACACCGGATTTCCTTCACCGTAAGAAATAGCACTCACCATTTCTCCCTTTTTCATAATACCCACACTCATGGCATTTACCAAGGGGTTTACATTAAAGCTATCATCAAAGAACACTTCTCCGCCAACTGTAGGAATTCCAAATGCATTTCCATAATCGCCAATGCCTTTTACAACACCTTTGATCAACCATTTTGTTTTTTCGCTATTGATATCTCCAAAACGCAATGAATTTAATTGTGCAATTGGACGCGCACCCATTGTGAAAATATCGCGATTAATTCCACCAACACCTGTTGCTGCGCCTTGATAAGGCTC
>CAYYUS010000424.1:0-3301 GCA_964474925.1 uncultured Akkermansia sp.
TTTGTTCTTCGATCTTCCTACAGCTATAGCGCTTACAGCAATAGTACATTTGCTAAACAATATTTTTAAATTAGGGTTAGTTCATCAACATATCAATTATAAGATCCTCTTTCAATTTGGTGTTCCTGCTTTGATTGCCTCGTTCGCGGGTGCCTGGATGTTGCAAAAGATAAGCGGCTCCAGTATGATCGTACATAGTTATCATCTTGGCGAGAAAGAATTTCATATCACATGGCACGGACTTATTATTGGCTGTGTTGTTTTATTTTTCTCCATTGTAGAGTTAAATAGAAAACTAAGCGAAATGAGTTTTGGATCAAAATTCCTGATCCCCGGCGCCATACTTACAGGTTTTTTTGGAGGATTAAGTGGACATCAAGGAGCTTTACGCAGCGCATTTTTACTTCGCCTGAAATTAGATAAAGCCGTTTTTATTGCCACCGGTGTTGCTATTGCCTGTATGGTAGATGTGGCTCGTTTAAGTGTGTATTCGTTTAGCTTAAAAGATGTAAGTTCCAATGCCGCTATCTTGATCACGGCTGTTCTTTCTGCATTTTTAGGGGCTTTTATTGGCAATAAAGTATTTCAAAAAACCAGTATTGTGTTTGTAAAATGGATTATTGGTATCTTTATGTTCGTTGTGTCGTTGCTTATTATTGCCGGCATTATCAATAAATGAAAAAATATATACCGCTTATACTTGTTGAAGGAGCAACCGTAATGGCCGTTGAGTTATGCGGCGCCAAATTACTTTCGCCTTTATATGGAGGAAGTTTATTTGTGTGGGCCGCTATTCTTGCCGTAACACTGGGCGCCTTAGCATTTGGATATTATTACGGAGGAGTGCTGAGTAGCAAGCCTGAATCCCAACAAAAATTATTTACCGTTGTTATGATCGCCGCAATTTGCATTGCGCTCATGCCTTTTTTAGCAAGTTATGTTGTGCCATACATCAGTTACATTGAACTTAAAATGGCAATAATTTTAAGTGCTTCACTTTTGATCTTCTTGCCTATCTTTTTTTTAGGATGCACAACGCCTTTATTGGTGAGATTGAATACGGTGAGTGCTGAGACTGCAGGTCTTATAAGCGGCAAAGTATATGCTATTTCAACTGTTGGAGGAATTGTATCTACACTATTATGTGGGTTTTTTCTTATTCCAAGTTTAGGTTTAAAAATAACTTTACTTGCCTTTGCTATTCTTTTATTCATCACCGCCGTTTTGGTATTGAAGATCTTTAAAGCCAATTCTGCAATTCCATTTATTCTTGTTCTATTATTTTCATTAAAAACAATGATAGGTATTGATAATGGTTCGGTTATTTATTACAAACACGGTATAATGGGCGAGATAGGTGTGGTAGAATTTTTAAATGAAAAGGAACCTATTCGTCAATTATTGATAAATAAGATCGTGCAAACAGAAATGATCATTCGCACAAAACATTCCACTTCCGACTATATAAAAAGCATTGATAGCATTGTTCCGGCTCAAACACAAACATCAAATGCTCTTGTTTTAGGCTTAGGCGGAGGTTCACTTTCAAATTTGATCGAAGAAAAAAATTATAAAGTAGATGCGGTAGAATTTGATCCGCGAATTACCGAAGCAGCAAAAAAGCATTTTAATTTGAGTTCCACTATCAATTGTTTTAATGAAGATGCAAGATCTTATATCAATCATTGTCATAAAAAATACGACCTTATTATTTTCGATCTTTTTAAAGGCGAAGAGCAGCCGGTTCATACAATTACAGCCGAGTGTTTTCAAAAAGTATCTTCTTTACTAGCCGTTAACGGAAAAATGATCATCAATTGGCACGGTTATGTGGATGCGCCATTAGGAAATGGAACTCAAATTCTTTTGAATACGCTGCGCCATTCAAAATTTAACGTCAATTTAATTAAAGGTAAAGGAGGCGAGGATCATAGCAATACATTACTTGTTTGTCATATAGATCCCAATATTTATTCGAATGATAATGAGCTTGTTAATACCGATAATAAGCCGGTATTAGAGCTTGCCAATGCCAAGGCCAACCTACGCTGGAGGCTTAATTATTTACGATATTACCAACAGGCTAAATAAATTAAAGTAGTATCTTTGCTGTCTATTATTTATGGCACAATTAGTTATTTTCCGTCACGGACAAAGCACTTGGAATTTAGAGAACAAATTTACAGGTTGGGTTGATGTTGATCTAACTCCAAAAGGAGTGGATGAAGCAAAAGCCGCAGGAGAGAAGATCAAGAATTTTAAATTCGATTACGCTTACTCCTCTGATCTTAAACGCGCACAAAAAACCTTGAGTACAGCGCTTGAAGTTGCAAAGCATCCTGCAATCACTCCGGTTTATAATAAAGCATTGAACGAACGCATGTACGGCGATCTTCAAGGATTAGATAAAACGGAGACCGCTAAAAAGTATGGCGAAGAACAAGTAAAGATCTGGAGACGCAGTTACGATATTCCACCTCCAAATGGCGAAAGTTTAAAGGATACGGCTGCGCGTGTTTTGCCGTATTTTGAAAAAGAGATCGTTCCTAAATTAAAGGAAGGAAAAAATGTTGTGATAGTGGCTCATGGTAATAGTTTACGCGCTTTGATCATGTACTTAGAGAAAATGACACCGGAGCAAATATTGGAATTTGAAATTGGAACCGGTCAACCACGCTTGTACGAATTAGATAAAGATCTTAAAGTAATATCCGCAAAGAATTTATAAGATGAAAATGATGGATCAAAATAGCAAAACGATAGCCGTTGATTTCGATGGCACCATCGTAGAACATGCTTATCCCAGAATTGGGAAGGAGATGTTGTTTGCTTTTGCTACATTAAAGGAATTGAATAAACGTGGACATAAATTGATCCTGTGGACATTTAGACATGGTGAATATTTGGATGAAGCGGTAGAGTACTGTAGAAAAAATGGTGTTGAATTTTATGCAGTGAACAAAAATTTTCCTGAAGAAGTATGGGATCAAAGTGTAGCTCGTAAATTGAACGCCGATATTTTTATTGATGATCGTAATGTTGGAGGCTTTATAGGTTGGAGTGATGTTTGGCAAACCTTACACCCGGAAGGTTCGGATTTTAACCATCAATTTAAAAATCCGGAAGCGCATATGAATTATAATAAATCCGGAGGTTCATTTCTGGGAAAACTGTTTGGAAAAAAATGATCTATTTAAAAACTAGCGAAGAAATTGAATTGATGCGCGAATCGGCATTGATGGTCTCAAGAACTCTTGGGCTTATTGCTGCTGAAATAAAACCCGGTGTTATTCCTTCAAAA
>CAYYUS010000425.1:0-3294 GCA_964474925.1 uncultured Akkermansia sp.
AATATCTCAATTGTTTCTTCATCAAGAATCTTTGGTAAATCTTCAAGTTTTAAATATTTTTTCATTGTTTATAGTTCAATTAAATCTAAATAATAAGCATCATACCCCCCAATTTTTATTTGCTGACCTTGAGCATTTTTAATTGGAATGGGTTCAGCTGTTTGTCTAAAACTCCCTGCATTCATCAATACTTCTTCTTGAATTTGAATCACAGCTGGAGAAGATGAATGCCTTGTTGGGCCAAGATGCTTACCCCAGTCAGATAAATCATCTATATAAACACCATTCTTGGTTATGATTCGCTGAATCACAGCTACTTTATCACCAACACCAGCATGTATTGCTGTCAATTCTATAAAGCCTTCTGCAACTTCTTTCTTCAGCGATGATGAAACAAAACTTTGATAATCAATAATTTTACCTGCTCCACCTACAAACTTAGAATCAAACTCGACTCTTGAAAATGCCTTACCACTGAAAACCTCTCCTTTATATATTCTTGAGGGGACTTTTCTTAACTCATCTAAGCATTGTGTAATGTTATCAAGTCCTTTTTGACCAAATTCCCCTAAAAAACTTGCTTTATCATATCTTAACGGAATATTGATGAAGTCCCCTTTTCTGGTAAATATTTGCATATATGCTAATTGTAAATCAGTAGCATTTCCAATAGGCAAAAGCTTTCCTGCCGCTCGCAAGTCGTCAATTGTAGTCATAGAATATTTCATGCCTGGAGTTAGCTTCCAATAGTTGAACCAGCCATTGTATTGTCCAAAAAAACCGTCAGTACTTTTAATAGCATTTTCAAACGTAGAAATTTTGCCTCCATTTACTAAATCTCTATAACCTCGAACCATTTCAGCAAAATCAAATTCATCCATATTGTCCATGTATTTTAATACATCCGGATGAGCATTTCTTATAGTAGCTTCAAAATAGTTGCTATTTAACTGTTTTTTTAAAACATTATTCCCGATATATTCACTATTATTTAAGTATTGATTGATTCGAGAATTGCCTAAATACTTACGGATATTAACGTATTCAGCAAGACTCCCCGCTCCACTAACAAATCCACTTACAATCTGCGCATCACTCTTACTCCCCTTATTCGCCTTATAATAATTAAAATAATCATCTATCGCCTGCGGATTCTCTTTAAACTTTTGAGCAAGTTGAGCATTGTCTACAGCATCATCAATATGAATAATGAACCCAACATACTCCGGATCATTCTTTAGATTTAAAAGCCTATTATAAGAACTAGTGCTTGCAATTGTGCTATAAATCTTCTTATTTACTTTTTTTGAAACATCAAAGCCAACCCCTCCCATTGGACAAGATGTTCCTAAAGATGGAATCTTAAGTTTTCCGTCTTTGGCAGCGATGTAGAAGTAATGAGTTCCTTCTACAGCTCCTTTAACCATTCCGCCGCTCGCAACAGGAACCATAAAAGCAACACTGTATAATAAAGCGTCACTTGTTTCACCTTGCGTGATACAATAGACCGCCGTTCCTGCATCAAAAAACGCATCTAAACCTGTTGGAGCAAGCGCTGTTGATACAGCATCTAATACACTTAAAACATTTTGATAATGAATTTCATTCTTCCCTCCAATAAAATAATCATTAGATGGTGGAATATACTCGATCAATTGTCCAATTAAATAGTCATGAGTATACCATTGAATGTAAGTCATTACTGTGCTCATGCTTTTGACTACACTTTCCTTCAAGCCATGCACGACCATTTGCCAGTCTGCTCCACTAGCCATTGTTGCATTATTCTTTGGTTTTAAGCAAGTAAAATCTGTTGTTGTAACAAATACGCCAGCAGAAGTATTTACAGCGCCACCTGCTGTTGTGGTATAACCAAGACTTGCCGCTGCTCCTTGACATAATGCAATATTCGCAACTAAAGTTTTACATCTTTTATCTTCTAATAGTTTAAACGTGTAGACATTTGGTTCTCCAGTGGTTTCTGTTTGAGTCGTGAAGGTTTTTACAATTAAATTTCCTTCATAATTAATTAAACCGAATATATAATGCTGTTTTTTTGGGACATGAATGAATAAATTATTAAGCCTAGTGTTTAAGTCTCCATTCCCAAACAATACCGTCTCTATACCGTTTTTCACGGTAGCATTAGAGCAGTAAACTGCCGGCATTGGAATTCCCTTATAGCTTCCAAAATTTAAAAAATAGAGATCACCATCACATTTTTGACCAAAATATGGAACAACAATTACAATATTACTGCCATCTAAAGCTGATCCTTCAACGCATTTCCTTGCAAACAACTTCAAAGAGTCATTATCCATCACAAATGGAATTTCCTTAAAATAAAATGTTACCTTGAAACTAGAATTACCTGTTAAAGCAGATAGCCTTTCTTTTAACACATCATTAATGAATGTGGTGTTTTGAGGATTAAAAGTAATCCCCTTATCATAATGGATAGTGTTAGTTTTAGTGTTTCCATTGATAAAGCTCTTGAAGTTTTCCGCTTCCTTATTGAACAATAGCTTTCGATTCACTTTTGTATCATTAAGAATAGACCCAAAACTACTGCCGCAATAATTCGCATCCAACGGAACAAATCCACCATCAACGTATACTTCAACAGCATTGATCACATTATCAATGATCTTAGTTATACGCTGATTTGGAATTACATTTATTCCAATCGAAGATTCTTTACGAATATATCTTTCATAATTAGTGATTTTAATTCCATCAAAGCCAAGGTAATCTCTATAATAAGTTTTCACTCGCGTTTGACCATTAAGAACATCAACAGCGCTTAATCTGCAGTATGTGTAAATAATGAAATTTAAGGTAGAGTCAGCTCCATTTAAAGAATTTACTTCTTGTAGAATCAGATCTTGGAAGCTTAGAATCTTTTTCTTAACGTCATTATTGAACTTCTTTATTTTTTCATTTCGTATATAATCACCGAGCTTACTTAAATAAACGGCTCCAGTATCAATACGACTAATATCCTTATTAAAATAGAATCTGAAATTATTGACAACAACAGTATAAAACTTTACTTTAACCTCTTTACCTATGCGTCTGGCATGGAAATTAGCAAGATTGTTTTGTGTTGTACTCAGCTCTGTTGTACTCAGAATATTTCCGCCATCCCCACTTTCTACTAAATATTGATTGGGATTGTTAAAGTAATTATTGTTTTGAAAATGGACTGAGTTCCCTTCAATAACTATTACATACTTGTTTTCAGAAGATCTGCCCACCTTATCGTTTAGATTATTTACTTTAAACTGCTCAAGA
>CAYYUS010000426.1:0-3287 GCA_964474925.1 uncultured Akkermansia sp.
CAGGCACAAAGCCCTGTATTAAAATTGGTTCAGATAACAGATTCCATTGAAAAATACTATCCTGAGATTATTAAGTATACATCAAAAGTGCAATCAATTCAAGCTAAAGTAGAAGGCGCTAAGGCATGGATGCCACCAACATTTTCTGCTGGCCCCGATCAATTTTTTTATAATCCAGCTATTCTTAAAGATCAAAGCGACATGAATCGTGCAGGAATTACATTAAGTATTGAGCAAATGATCCCTAATAATAGCAAACTTACTGCTAAAAAAAATTACCTTCGATCACTGGTTGTTATTCAAGAAAATAATGGAGAATGGGCCAAAAATACTTTCCGTTATTATGCAAAGTATCTTTATTATCAAAGACTAGTTGCAGAGAAAACATTAAATCTTATCCAAGAAAATAAGGAGCTATTAATGATGGTTGTTAATACCTCTGAAGCAAAATATCCCTATAATCAATCCGACCTGAGTTCAATCTTTAAAGCAAAGGCAAAGGTGGAAGAACTAAAAAATATGGAAACTATGCTTTTCGCTACTATTGCCGAAAGTAATATTGGATTAAATACTCTGATGAACCGTGATGTGAATACATCTTTTGAAATTGATACGAGCATTGTCTTTAAAGAATATGAAAAAGTTACTTATGCGGATACTTCTTCGATAAAACGAAATGACATCTTAAGTATGCAAAATAGCATCAAGGCTATGAAACTAAATAAAGAGCTTATGTATTCGCAACGGAAACCCGATTTTGGGGTGCGTTTCAATCATATGCAAATGTTGGGCATGCCAAACCAATACTCATTAATGGGAATGATGACTATTCCAATTGTACCCTGGTCGTCTAAAATGTATAAATCAGAGGTCAAATCAATGGGGTTTGAAATTGAAGCCATGACAAGGGAGAAAGAAGGAATGCAGTTAATGGCTTTGCGTATGATCAATGAAAAACTCGTAATGCTAAAATACGGCAAAACACAACTTGATAATTTTAAATCAGGTATTATTCCATTGTATAAGAAAAATTTTGAAGCCAATTTACTTGCTTACAAACAGAATACAGGCGATCTTTTTGTTCTTCTCGACTCATGGGAAATGTTGTTAATGAAAAGAATGGAATACTACAACAAAACATTAGAAATTTTAAAAATTGAAGCAGATTATGAATATGAAACTGAAACAAAATAATTGTTGAGATGAAATTTAATAAGAAAAATAAATACACAAGTCATTTACAGACAATCCTTCTATTGGTAATGTTATTCTTTATTGCTTCTTGTGACAATAAAAGCAGTAATTCAGAAGATGATATGAAAGGAATGGAGAGTATGAAAAACAACGATAAGTCTAAGCGAGATACAATTCAAAACGGCATGGAGGGAATGGATATGGGTGAGCATGGTATGAAGAATATGAATGCCGAGAATAAGACCGAACAAGATTCGGCGCCGAATAATATGGAAGGAATGGATATGGGTGAGCATAACATGGAGGCGATGAATAGCTCAGATAGCACTTCTTCACGTTTAAGCGATAGTTTAAAAATTGGTTCATTAGTTATGCCCGCAAACTATCAGGTCATTTCTTCTCAAAAGTCAGTAAAGCCGGTAAAAAAGGCTGGTACCAGTGAAATAAATGCACGAGGTTATATTTCTCTTGATGAAAGACGAAATAATAAAGTGTCGTTAAGAATTTCCGGGAGAATTGAAAAATTGTATATAAAATATGAATTTCAATATGTAAAAAAGGGAGAAAAAATATTGGAGTTATATAGCCCTGAATTAAATACGTATCAGGAAGAGTTGATATTTCTTATGAAAGGCAATAACGATTCTTCTTTAGCATTAAAAGCGGAAGAAAAACTTCGTTTACTCGGAATTACTCAAAGTCAAATTAATGATATAAAAAAAACCGGAAAAACATTTTCTACCATCAGCATTTACAGTACGCAAAACGGTTATGTTTTTTTTAAACCATCATCTCGACAGAGTTCAATGACCACTAGCGCAACGAATAAAATGAACAGCATGAGTAATGTTAACAACGCTACAAATAGTGTGGTTTCAAGTAACGACCAAATGCGCGAAGGGAATTATGTAAATAAAGGAGATGTGTTGTTTTGGATGAACGACCTTGAGTTCGTGTGGGCAATGATTGCGGTAGATAACAGTCATCAACAGGAGTTAAAAATAGGTTCAAAAGTTTTATTAATCAGCGAGCTTTATAAAAAGGATACAATATCTGGTACTATCAATTTCCTCGAGCCGGTTTACCAGCAAAATCAAAATTTTATTATATCAAGAATTTATTTAAAAAACTCAAATAAAAAATATAAAATAAATTCTTTGTTAGAAGCTAAGATAAGTTTAAATAACTCGCCATTTCTTATGGTTCCTTATAGTAGTGTTCTTTTTCTTGGTAAAAGAAAAATTGTTTGGGTTTTAAAAGGGAAAACAGAAGGTAATAATAAAATATTTGAAGCAAGAGATATTATTACTGGCTTGATGCACAATGGAATGATTGAAATAAAAACGGGATTAACGTTAAATGAAGAAATTGCGATAGACAGTGGGTATTTACTGGATAGAGAAAGTTTAATAAAACCTGAATAGAGGAAATATTCATCTTGTCGCAGAGCAAACACAAATTAGATGATGAATAAATCAGATGACAACTAATAATAATAGAATCTAAACATGAAGCAAATGAAAGAAAAGGTCCCTAATATATTTTTAGTTGCTGCAATTATTATGCTCGTGATTTCATGTTCTTCTGAAAAGAAGAAAGAAATACAGAAAGAACCTACAGATAAACATAGTAACATGCTTTCAATTTCCGATAAGGATCGCTTGCTTGCTAATATTAAAAGTGAGAAAGCTTTGGTAAAAACTATTTCGGAAATAACTACATTGATTGGCAAAACAGCAATTGATGAACGGAGGATTGAGGTAATTACTTCCCGTGTAAAAGGGAGATTAGATAAATTATTTGTGGTAAATCCCGGTGAGTATGTCATGAGAGGTCAAACTATGTACGCTATCTACAGTGAGGAATTATTAGCCGCTCAAAATGATTATCTCCTTGCAATAGATCAATACAACAACTCCGTTACTCAAAAGGATATTGCAAAACAATTACTGGAGGCTGCAAGAAAAAAACTGTTGCTATGGACGATCACCGAGGCGCAAATAAAAGAAATTGAAACTTCAAGAAAAGCTACTCCGTTAATGAAATTTTATAGTCCAAATAGTGGTTACCTGATAGAACTACCAGTGCGCGAA
>CAYYUS010000427.1:0-1732 GCA_964474925.1 uncultured Akkermansia sp.
TCACTTGTTACTTTGTTTTTAAACACTCAAGCACAATCTACCGAAGATGTTCGTGTGAATGTGCCAGTTAAATCAGTGATCCTTTACTTGGATGGCGCTGAAGTTAGCCAGACCAAAAACGTGAATGTAAATGCCGGACGAACCATGGTAATATTTACCGGTTTATCGCCAAAACTCATTTCCAAAAGCATTCAAGTGAATGTGAATAATGGTGCGGCTGTGCTTTCGGTTTCAGATAAAATAAATTTTTTGGCAGAGCAAAAACAAAGTCCACGTGTAAAACAATTACGCGATTCGATCGAGATGTACAACGATATTTTGGCGCAGATCAATTATGATTATGATGCCTATAATAAAGAGAAGACCATGTTAGCCAAAAACGAATCTATTGGCGGACAAGATAAAGGTGTAAGCATAGTAGACTTAAAACTGGCCGCAGATTATTACCGTGTCCGGTTAAAAGATATTAATTCGGAATTATTTAAATTGGATAAAAAACAAAGCAAAACACAGGAGCAAGTAAATAAAATGAACAACCAATTGAATGAAGTGATAGGTGATGCACAATTGCCAACCGCTGAAATTGCTGTTTTAATTTCGAGTACTTCTAAAACACTAGTGGATATAGATCTAAAATATGTTGTAAAAGAAAGCGGTTGGGTGCCAAGTTATGATCTTATCAGTGAAGACATCAACAAGCCGGTTCTTTTAAAGTACAAAGCAAAGGTTTATAATAACAGTGGAGTTGATTGGAATGATGTAAAACTGAAGATATCGAGTGCAGATCCATTAAAAAATGCATCAAAACCCGATCTTGCTTGTTGGTATTTAAATTTTAGCACGCAAAGCAATTACGGTGGTTATTACAAGAATGATAATTTTGCGAATAACGCGCCTTCTGCCGCTTATAACCAACAAAAATCAATTGCACAAGAACAAACCTTGTACGAAGAAGAAAATATGGTCAAGGGAACAAAAGGTAAAGTAAAACAATTACCAAAAGCAACCGAAGAGATCCAAGTATCAGAATTAAGCGCTGAGTTTGATATCAAACAAAATTATTCGATTCCTTCCGATGCAAAACCCTATTTGATAGATGTAACCTCGTATAATTTAAATGCATCATTTCAATATTATAGTGTTCCAAAAGTAGAAAAAGAAGCCTTTATGCTGGCGCGTATTGCAGGTTGGGAAGATCTTGATCTGATAGAAGGGCAAGCGAATGTTTATTTAGCCGGAACTTATGTAGGGCAAAGTTATATAAATACACGCAGTGTTGCCGATACGTTAGATCTATCATTTGGAAGAGATAAAAAGATACAAGTTACGCGAACCAAATTAAAAGAGAACAACAGCGAACAAACCACAGGAACAACAAAAAAGGTATCTTACACTTACGAAATTATAGTGAAGAACAATCATAAATCACCAATACAAATTGAAATAGAAGACCAATTGCCAATTTCGCAGAACAGCGAAATTATTGTGGACGTAAAAGAAATTTCGAAGGCCGATCGTAATGAAGCAACGGGACAATTAAAATGGAAATTGAGTTTGGCGCCCGACGAAACAAAAAAGATAGTGCTTTCATTTTCTATAAAATATCCAAAAGCCAAAGCAGTTGAATTAAAAAAGAAAGCAAGAACCATTTCGGCGCCGCAGTTTTGATAAAGAATTTTTTATTTCATAGAGTAAATCCAAAAAGAGATCCATTATGGGATCCCATGGATGT
>CAYYUS010000427.1:1742-3283 GCA_964474925.1 uncultured Akkermansia sp.
GCATCCGTTATATTTCCAAAACACATGAGGTTGTTTTAATTGAAGATCTTGTAGCTTCTGATAAACTTCATTCCAAAAATAAATTTGCAACCATTATGTTTGATGATGGTTATAAGGACAATATTGAATATGCGGCGCCAATTCTAGAAACATATAAATGCAAAGCATCGTTTTATGTGGTAAGCGATTGTATTGATAAAAATACACCAACATGGACGCATGTGCTTGAACATCTTTTTCAGTTCACGAACAAAGTTGAGATCAATATTGATTTCGGCTTCTTGCCATCAGAATTAAAGATCGATCAGCTTAAAAGTAAAGAAGAGCGAATTGCTTATGTATCTAAACTTAAACCCTTTCTTAAAAAACTATCGCACGGTGATAGAAATAAAGTTCTTGACAAGATAACTCAAACATACACTGATGTGGAGTTGCCGCAATTAATGATGAATTGGAAGGATCTAAATGAATTAAAAAATGCCGGACATTATATTGGTTCACATTCTGTAACTCATGCCATGTTAGGAACTATGAGCGATGAAAATGAAATAAAAAACGAATTAGAATTATCGGGGAACAAAATAAAAGAGCATCTGGATTACTTTCCGCAAACTATTTCTTACCCTGTTGGAAGTTTTAATGAAGCCACAAAACGTTTGGCAAAAGAAGTGGGATATAACATTGGCTTAGCCGTAAAACAAAAAGTTTACGATCCGGGTAAAACAGATATATTTGAGATCCCACGCATAGAATTATATAATGAGCCGTGGTGGAAAACACGTTTACGAATCACAAATACATTAGAGAATGTTAAATCGTTGATAGGTTATAAATGAAAATTTTGTTGTGGATAGGAAATGAGCCCAATCAAAAGGCTTTGGCGAATAAGATCCATTCGCTGTTTCCTCTTGCCGGAATAATTACCGAAACTCGTCCTTACAAGCGAAAGATCACTTTATCAAAAATAGTTGAACGCTTATTTTTACCATTTATAGGAAAAGCCTGGTGGAATATGTTGCAACATTATAACGGGGCGTTCTCAAATTATCCTCAAGTAAAAACAATAGATGTTGAAAGTATAAATTCTGATCAAGCTTTTGAATTCTCGAAAATTATAAATGCAGATCTAATTATTGTTTCTGGAACGCGATTGATCAAAGAAAAAATGCTATCCTTAAAACCAAGCATTGGCATTTTAAATCTTCACACGGGTTTATCGCCTTATATAAAAGGCGGACCAAATTGCACCAATTGGTGTATTGCCACCGAGCAATTTCATTTAATTGGAAACACGGTGATGTGGATCGATAGCGGAATTGATTCTGGAAATATTTTAACTACAGAGTTCACTGAACTAACCGGTGATGAAAACTTAGATCAAATTCATTTGAAAGTAATGGAGCATGCGCATGACTTGTATTTGAAAGCTATCAAATTTGTGGCCGAAGGAAAAACGAATAGTGTTTCGCAAGAAAGTATTGCAAAAGGAACAGTTTATTATAACAAAGATTGGACCTTAAATAAGAAGCGTGCATTGGTAG
>CAYYUS010000428.1:0-3267 GCA_964474925.1 uncultured Akkermansia sp.
GAAATCAGATTAAAGAATATTGAAACCGGTGAAGTATATGCTATGCGAATGAGTCCCTATTTCTATAGAGACAAAAGGTATTACATTATGATATTTCATATTTTGCCTGGAACCTATATTCTTACAGATTATTATTTTACAAGGCCAAACTCTATTATTTCAGGATGGAAGGTGACAACTGAACCTATTTTAAAAACTAATTCCGAAATCAATGATACTCTTAATTCTAATAAATTCACTATAACCATAAAAGAAAACTCCGTAAATTTTATTGGCAATTGGAGTTTTAGAGATAATGTTCTTGAATTTAATAACAAAAAAGGCAGATTTGATTCGATAATAAATAAGACATACATCAGATTGAATTTAAATTCAGCTAATGTAGCTATGCCAAGGTAAATCTACTCTACCCAAAGCACCATCCCTTTTAAATATTCTCCTTCCGGAAAAAAAGGCGTTACCGGATGATCTGCAGGCTGATTTAAATAATGCAATACACGAATGTTTCGTTTGCTTTCGATAGCAGCGGCTGTGATGGTATTATAGAACAAATATTTATCTACTACGCCACTGCAACTAAATGTAAAAATGATGCCGCCTTTTTTAATGAGCTTCATGGCTAATGCATTTAAGCGTTTGTATCCGTTAATAGCCTGATGTTTTGCATCTCTACTTTTTGCGAATGCAGGAGGATCCAAAACGATCACATCGTACATGTCCTTTTTATCTTTAAAAAAATCAAATGTATCTTCAACAAAAGAGGTGTGATTTTTAGCTCCGTTCAATTCAATATTTTTATTTCCGATCTCTATCGCGGGAGCACTTACATCCACCGAATGAACTTCTTTTGCACCTGCCAATGCTGCATACACCGAAAAACCTCCCGTGTATGAAAATGTATTCAGTACAGTTTTTCCTTTGCAATATTCTCCAAGTAATTTTCTATTATCACGTTGATCTATAAAAAATCCTGTTTTCTGTCCTTTGGTCCAATCAACTATGAATTGAATTCCATTTTCTTTTACGATCGTATTTTCCGAATCGCCAAAAAGAAACTCATTCTTTACATCGCTATGATTATTCTTTCCTGAAATAGTTTCAGAACTCTTATCGTAAATAGTCTTAAGATCAGACCCTAAAACTTTTTTAATTGCTGCAACAATATTCTCGCGTTGTAAATGCACACCAATATTGTGCGATTGAATTACTACATGTCCGTTATAATTATCAATGATCAATGCCGGAACACCATCACCTTCGCCAAAAAACAAACGATACACATTTGTATTCTCGTTAACTATACCAATTTGTTTACGGTATTCGTAAGCTTTGCTGATCTTATTGATCCAAAAAGTTTCATCAATAGCAACTTGTTCAAACGAAATGATGCGAACTGCAATACTTCCGTTGGCATAATAACCAATGCCTAAAAATTTATTTGTAGAAGAATAAACCTCTACTAAAGCTCCGTCTTTTAAATTGGCTTCTTTGACTTTTATTGCCCCCGAAAATACCCAAGGGTGAAAGCGTTGCAGCGAATGCTCCTTATCTTTATTTAATACAATTTTGCTATACACCCGGCAAAGGTAATAATAATTGGCGGTAATGAAGAAGTTGAGTTATTTGGAGATAAAATAGATAAAGCCAAGAACAAAAATATAAAGGGCTTTAAAAGGAAGGTCGCTAATTACATTGTAATTGAACCAAGAGTAGCGCGATAATTTGACGAGTATAAATTTTTGCACGAGATTGAAGTTGCAAAAATCAATTGTTAATTCCTAAGAATTTCTATGAATTGGCTTAAATTTTAGACGAACGATCAGGCCAAAAAACCCATCACTATATCAAAGAATTCCTTTGGTTTCTCAGCGTGTAGCCAATGTCCGGCTCCTTCAATAGTCTCAAATTGTACATGGGAGTATCGTTTGCTAAAATCCGACTGATCCTCGGAATTAATATAGTTAGATCGGCTACCTTTTATAACCAAACAAGGCACCGAACTTTGATAAAAAGGAACCGATTCTCTTATGCTATCGTATTTTTCGCTTATTACTTCTAAGTTAAAACGCCAATCCATGATATTATTAGCGGTATCCTTCCAATAGATATTTTTCAATAGAAATTGTTTGGTTCCAACATCATCAATGTGTTTATTCATTTCAGCTTCTGCTTCTTTTCTGTTCTTTACGATCTTAAAATCCACCGCATGGAGCGCTTGCAATACTTCGCTATGATGCGGAGGATACTCTTTAGCAGCGATATCACAAATAATTACTTTTGAAGCTAGGTTAGGAAATAGTTTATCGAAGAACATCACCACTTTTCCGCCCATGCTATGCCCCATGAGTATAACATTTTTCAATTCGTGTTCCTCAATAAATTCTTTTACATCTTGAGCCATGAAACTATAGGTCCACTCTTTACTATGCGGTGATAAACCATGATTACGAAGATCTAATGTAAACACACGGAAACCTTTTTCGGAAAATTGCTTTGCCAACGTATTCCAATTATCGCTTTGCCCAAACAAACCATGAAGTATGATGAGCGGAGTTCCTTGTCCGTATTCTCGAAATGCTAATTTCATTTTAATTGACGCAAATACATTTGAACTGTATTCTCCAAGCCTAAATATAAAGAGTCACTAATCAACGCGTGCCCAATGGAAACTTCCAATAAATTAGGAACTTGTTGCTTGAAGAACTGAAGATTTTGTAAGCTCAGATCATGTCCGGCATTAATTCCTAATTGCAATTTTGCGGCAAGTGTTGCGGCTTGCACAAATGGTTTTACCGCTTTTTCTTTATTCTTAGAATAGTTGGCAGCATAACTTTCGGTGTATAATTCAATTCTATCTGTTCCGGTTTCTTTTGCGCCTTCGATCATTTTTACATCGGCGTTAACAAAAATGGATGTTCGGATATTGTTTGACTTGAATACTAAAATGATCTCTTTTAAATAATCTTTATTTGCAATTGTATCCCATCCATGATCGGAAGTTATTTGTGATCCTGAATCAGGAACTAAAGTTACTTGTTCAGGTTTTACTTTTAAAACAAGGTCAACAAATTTTTGTTCTTTAGGATTTCCTTCAATATTGAATTCTGTTTTTAAGATCTTAGAAAGCTCATGAACATCGGCATAGCGAATGTGACGTTCATCAGGACGCGGATGTACTGTAATACCTTGGGCTCCAAAGCGCTCAATATCTAAAGCACAAGCAAAAAGATCAGGAGTGTTACCGCCTCTTGCATTGCGTAACGTTGC
>CAYYUS010000429.1:0-3262 GCA_964474925.1 uncultured Akkermansia sp.
CGCGTTTCTGGGCAACGTATTATGGTGGTGCCGTAAATGATGCCGCGTACACATGCACAACCGATCTATCCGGTAATTGTTATTTGGTTGGATCAACGTCATCACCATCTGGAATTTCTTCACTTGGTGCATTTCAGCCTCTTTATGGAGGAGCTTCATCATGGTGGGGAGATGCTTTTATTGCAAAATTTGATGCTAATGGTTTACGACAATGGAGCACTTACTATGGTGGAATAGGAGATGATTGGGCTTACAATTGTGTTTTAGACGGAGCTGGAAATATTTATATAGCTGGAACTACTTCTGCCCCTTCTCAAACAGTAATAAGTACAGCAAGTTCGCATCAACCCGCATATGGAGGAGGTTCCTATGATGCATTCCTACTTAAACTTAGTTCTGCAGGATCAAGACAATGGTGTACATTTTATGGAGGAAGTTCTACAGAGGATTATAGCTATTGTTCAATTGATCCATCGGGAAATGTTTTTGTAACTGGAATTACTACATCTACCAATTCTATTTCAACACCATGCGCATACCAGTCAAATTATAGTGGTGGTGTTGGTGATGCTTATTTAGTGAAATTTGATGCAACTGGTTTAAGGTTATGGGGAACTTATTACGGCGGGAATGGAACAGAGCAATGGTCAACGTGTAGTTCTGATCAAATAGGTAATGTTTATTTAACCGGACAATCAAACAGCGCAGCTTCAGGAATAATTACAAGTGCAGGTTCCCATCAATCAATTTACGGTGGTGGATCATTTGATGGCTTCCTTGTAAAATTTGATGGTTGCATTCCAGTTGCACCACCAAATACAACTAATCCTTCAAACTTAACAGTTTGTTCGGGTAAATCAACTGTACTAACTACGTCAATAAATTGTGGAATTAATTGGTACAATGTTGCGGTTGGCGGTACTCCTCTCATTAGCTCTCCTACATTTACAACTCCTTTATTGGCAATAAACACAACTTATTATATTGAAGAATCGAGTTGCGGTTCTAATACTGTTCGTACAGCGGTAACTGTAACGGTTGCTCCTGCACCAACATTTTCAATTGCTGCAGCCCCAACGGAGATGTGCGTAGGAGGTTCAGCAACCTTAACACCTCTTGGTGCAACAAATGGCTTTACGTGGACAACAAATCCTAGTTTAAATACAAGCATTCCTTCATCGGCCATTGCAACACCAAGCAATACACAAACCTATTACCTAATTGGAGATAATGGTGTTTGTATTGGTGCAGGGTCGGTAGCAATTTATGTTATTCCAACACCAACTGTTGATCTTGGAAATCAAACATTGTATTTGTGTGCCGGAAAAATTGCAACACTTACAGCGTTAGGTGGTATGAATTATACATGGTCGCCTGCCGGTAGTTTAAATACACCAAACGGAGCAGTTGTAATTGCAAACCCAAATAGTAATACAACGTATACGGTTATAGGAAGTAATACCTTTAGCAATATTACTTGCACCGATCAAAAGAGCATAACTATTTACGTAGTTCCATATCTTACAAATGCAACGGTATCAGAAAGTGTAGCAGTATGTTTGGGTGAGCCCGCCACACTATTTGCTACAGGTGGAAGTATTAATACGTGGTGGCCAATTGATAATATGGATGATCCTAACGCTGCGGAAGTTCATGTTACCTCTCCGGCTACAACAGTGTATTCGGTAAATATTTCAAACAATGGATTATGCCCTGTTACACGAACCGTTTTAGTTCAGGTAAATCCCTTGCCAGTAGTTGATGCAGGAAGAGACACAACATTCAACATTAACGAGCCAATGTATATTGCGGCAATTGGCAGCGGAACTTTATCATGGATAGATGGACCGAGTATCTATTGCAAGAATTGCCCAATGACGCAAGTGTTCCCTTCAAAAAGCACATGCTATACCGTAAAAGCAACAAATGAATTTGGTTGCGCTATCACTGATCAAATTTGTATCGAGATCACTCAAGACCATTTGATATACATTCCAAACTCCTTCACGCCCAATGATGATGGATTGAATGATGTGTTTAAAGTTTATGGAGATGGACTCTCGATAATTAAAATGACCATTTACGATCGCTGGGGAAGAGAATTGTATTTTAAAGAAGGTGATGATGCAATGTGGAATGGAAAATACAAAGATGAAGTTTGTGAAGAAGGAGTTTATATTTACAGATTTTTATATCGCGCCATCTCAGGACAAAAGATCTACAAAGCGGGCAGCATTACTTTGTTGAAAGATTAAGCTGATCTCAATTATTTTTAATGCCAATAATTATTATCTTGTAAACAAACAAGATCATGAATCCTTTTGTTACTCAAATAGTCATTTCATCTGTTCTTAATAAGGATAAACGTCCCGACGAAAAAAAGAAGGAGTATTCAAAGATCGAGATCCTAAAGGGCGCTCGTATCTTAAAGATCAATACTGTAAGAGCACTAAAAAACTTTTTCTTAATAAGTTTAGGCATAGCCTCAGCAACCTTTGGTTTAAAGAGTTTTTTATTGCCAAGCGAGTTTATCGATGGTGGTGCTACAGGTATTTCGCTTTTAGTTTCTGAGATAACTGAAGTGCCAATATCTATTTTAATTATTGTGGTAAATATTCCTTTCATCTTTCTTGCTTTCAAAACCATAGGCAAGCAATTTGCCATAAAGACCATTGTAGCAATTGCTGCTTTAGCCGTGAGTTTAGCTGTTTTTCATTTGCCCGAGATCACTCACGATAAACTATTAGTATCGGTATTTGGAGGATTTTTCCTTGGGGCAGGAATTGGTTTATCGGTAAGAGGTGGTGCTGTAATTGACGGAACAGAAGTGTTGGCCATTTATTTAAGTAAAAAGTTTGGAACAACCATTGGCGATATCATTATCATCATCAATGTTATTATTTTTTCAGTAGCAGCGTATTTTCTCTCCATTGAAACCGCTTTGTATTCATTGATCACTTATCTGGCAGCTTCTAAAACATTGGATTTTGTAATTGAAGGTATTGATGAATATACAGGCGTTACTATTATTTCTTTATACGATGAAGAGATCCGCCAGATGATCATTAATACCATGGGTAGGGGAGTAACGGTTTACAACGGAAGCAGTGGCTACGGAAAAAAAGGCGAAACGCGAGCTATAAAAATAATTTATACAGTAATTACGCGTTTGGAATTAAACAAACTCAATACCGAGATCGAAAAAATAGATTCAAACGCTTTTGTGGTGATGAGTAGTGTTAAGGATACCAAGGGTGGAATG
>CAYYUS010000430.1:0-3259 GCA_964474925.1 uncultured Akkermansia sp.
ATTGCGTTATGCTTTCTTTAACGAATTAATGAATGAACATTCTCTTACTTATCTTTTAACAGCTCATCATTTAAGCGATAATGTTGAAACATTTTTAATTAACATGATCAGAGGCTCAGGAATTTCGGGGTTAAAAGGGATCTCTGAGAAAAACGGAAACATCATTAGGCCTTTACTCCCCTTCACAAAAGAAGAGATCCTTGCATACGCCAAAGAAAATTCCATTTCTTACAGAACAGACCAAAGTAATTTAGAGGATGCTTATTTACGTAACAACCTTCGCTTAAATATCATTCCCAAATTAAAAGAACTTAATCCTTCGTTTGAACGAACCATTTCAAAAGAACTAGGATTACTTCAGCAATACAATACTATTATTACTGATCACTTTGCAATGGATAAAGAAAAAGCCATTAGCGAAACTGATTCAGGAATTAAAATACGTATTGAGAAAATAAAAGAAAGTAAAACACCTGAACTTTTTTTGTTCGAGATCTTAAAAGAATACAACTTTCATCCCGATGTGATCACAGATATTTTCGAGAGCATTGATGGAATTCCAGGGAAACTATTCTATTCTGAAAACTTTGAACTTGTAAAAGATAGAACTGAATTGGTAGTGAATGAACGTTCTAAGGGATCCATTGAACCAACTGCTATTGAAAAAGAAACACTGGAGATCCTCTCGCCTATTCACTTAAAAATAAAACCAACCACTGAATTCCTAAAAGACAACAACAAAGCCATTGCCTATATTGATCACTCAAAACTAAAATACCCTCTTACAGTTAGAGGTTGGCAAACAGGAGATAAATTCAAGCCGCTAGGAATGTCAGGTTTTAAAAAGTTGAGCGATCTGTTTGTTGATCTGAAATTAAATGCCTTTGAAAAAAACAAAGTTGCCGTTTTAGAAAATGGCGATAAAGAAATTATTTGGGTGGTGAATCATCGCTTGGATGATCGTTATAAAATATCAGAAAGCACAAACAACATTATAAGAATAGAATTAGTTGAGTAGCCGCGAGATCATATTTGAAGAGAAACAATACATGGGCCATAATCGCTTAAGCATTTTAACGCGATCGATATTGGCTTTGTTTTGTTTTTTAGGATACTACTGGAGCGAGAACCCAAAACCTGTACAAGTTTCGTTTGTAAGCATTGGTTCGTATCCAATTGATAACGCCAGTCAATCGGGTTTGATATTTTTTTTAAGCGGCGTATTCATTCTCATGTTCTCCGCAGGCTTAACTTATATTTTACACATTCACACAAAAGTGTACAAAGGTTATATTTTAATTGATGGTTTTTGGACCACTCGCAAAGTAAAGATCGACCTTAACAACATCACCCACATTAGAAAAAGCAGGTATAAACGCAATATTTTTAGGCGTGCTGTTTACAATTTACACAATAAAGGAATCATTAAATTTTATACCAGCGGCGAAGATTTTATTGAGCTAACCGACAATAGCGGGTTTACCTATCGTATTGGAACTCACAGATTATCAGAGTTTTACAACAATATCAAGGGACAGTTGGTTGTTATCAATAATACCCATTAAAACGCAACCCAGGTCCTTTTCCTACGTTTAATAATATACACTAACCGCGTAGAACATGACAACAACCACAAAATTTGAGCCGATCGAAAAAGAGAAGATCGGGGAATTACGTTTTCCTCAAAGCGAAGTTTTAATTGATCCCGAAAAGATCAAGGAAAGAGAGAACAATTTAAAGCGAGCTTTAACTCTTGGAAATTTAGAACGTTCAAAAACCAAAATATTTTTTGAAGATGAGCAAGGTTTAAAAGTAGTTGAAACAACCGTGTGGGGAGTGACCGATAAACGGATCATTTTAAAACACGGTGTTGTTATTCCAATACAACGTGTTCATTCTATCGTAAGCTAGTTATTTTCTTGTACTAACTTCAGGATCACAAAAACAAAAGGACTCACAAACAGTAAGCTGTCAAAGCGATCTAAAACTCCGCCATGTCCAGGCATAAGTGTGCCACTGTCCTTAACGCCCGCTTTTCTTTTCATTTGACTTTCTATCAGATCGCCGATAGTTGCAAATATACCTACAAACAAAGCTATCAATGGCCAAACCCATTTACTTGAAAATGTTTCGTTCATATTTAAAACAAATCCTACCGCAACACATAACACAACACCAACAATGGTTCCTTCCCATGTTTTTCCGGGAGAAACGCGTTCGAATAATTTATTTTTACCTATCAAACTTCCGCCTAAATACGCAAATGTATCATTCGCCCAAATGAGAAAAATAATACCCAATATTTTAAAGCTATCGTAGCTTGCTGCTAACTCATTCACAGTTCCGGTTTCCACTACAGGTATTTTGATCAAGAGCGAAAATGGAATAACGCAATAAAAGATCCCTGCAATAGTAAATGCCATATCATGAAACGGTTGCTCATGTTTGCTAAACAAAAATCTTAACGCTACAATAAATGGAACTAGATAAATGGCATAGTGCATTAATTTTATATCAAAACTCGTTTGAGGCAATTGAAGAGAATAAATTGACATGAACGTGAGGATGCCCGAGATCATCCCAACGGTTGCAAATGGTTTAGCTCCCATTTTTTCGGCTAATGAATAAAATTCGTACAAAGCCCAAATAGAAACAAAAAAGAAGAGTCCAATAAATGTAAAGTAATTACAATAGATGCAGCTCAATAACACGATCACAAAAACGGCGGCCGTTATGCTTCTTACTCTTAAGGTTTTTAGATCTAATGCCATTTTAAGGTTTAAAGATACTTATTTTGTATCGATACTAAAATTATTTATTATCTTTCACAAAAGTCATAAAAGCCACGTCCCAAAAGGGTTACAGAGTACCATAGACCCGAAAAAGAGAACCCATTAATACGTTTTAGGGAAATTTAATTTGCTTGATTCGATTTTTTGTGGTTAAATTTGTAGCGTAAATGAAAAACATAACATTAAATAATTCATGGTGGTGGTTTGTAACAAACGTTATAAACAGCTAAGATCATTTAATTAATTTATATTGTCGAGCCCGCTGTTTATTTCAGCGGGCTTTTTTATTTTACAAATATTACAATGAAACTAAAAACATATCATACTCAAATTAACCTCGATCTTCAAACACCGGTGAGTGCATACTTACACTTACGCGATAAATATACCGGTTCGCTTTTATTAGAAAGCTCCGATCACCATTCCAAAGAAGGAAACTTCTCGTTCATTGCTTGCCAACCTATTGC
>CAYYUS010000431.1:0-3241 GCA_964474925.1 uncultured Akkermansia sp.
AAAATAAATCTTTTCGTTTCGAGCCCAATTCAAATCTGAGCTGAGAACTTCGCTTCAGCGGCAACACTCACACTCGAACGTGCCTTGGTGTTGTAGCGTGCTTCGAAATTTTCTGGGCTTGAACCACCGGCAAGAGCTGCGACGAGGGCGGCTTTTGAAGTGATCTTGCTGCCAGAGCCTTTGTTGTCGGCTAAATTGGAGAAGTCAGATGTAAGAGAGCTTGGCTTAATGCGAATTGGAGTTGCGTTGGTGGTATTAAGCGATCTAATTATTCGCTGGCAAGACCTTGGCGCATTTTTTACCGATGGAGGTTTATGGCCAACAAAACTCATTGCTAATTTTGGATGGCAACCCGGTTACTGGAGCTTTCATACCTTAAATGGAAGTTATGGTTTTGCTACCTTGCTTTTTTGCTTACACACACTAGCAGCACTTTTATTATTGTTTGGTTACAAAACAAGATTAGCTACATTTTTGGTTTGGATATTCACGATCTCACTACACAATCGTAATTTATTTATTTTGCAATCGGGCGATGATCTTTTGCGCCTTACTTTGTTTTGGGCATTATTCATACCTTGGGGAAATGCACTTTCGTTAGATGCAAAAAAATATGTAAGCCAACCAAAGCATTTTAGTTTTGCGTCCTTAGGTTATTTATTTTTGATCGCTTCCGTTTATTTTTTTACTGTGCTTTTAAAGAATAGCAGCGAATGGCATGGCGATGCAAGCGCCGTGTATTACGCTTTAAGTTTAGATCAATTGCGATTGCCTGTGGGAGATTGGCTTTATGCGCATCCAATACTCATGCAATGGCTAACCAAACTGGTATATTTTGTGGAGATCCTCATTCCCATTTTAATTTTACTTCCAACAAAAAATAAATGGGTGAAATTGAGTTCGTTCACATTAATTCTTTTGTTGCACATTGGCATTGGATCAAGTTTGTATGTTGGATTATTCTATATCATTAATATTACTACAGCTCTCGCTCTTCTTCCATCCGAATTTTTGGATCGGTTTAAAATTTTAGCTCTTACTAATTATGAAAAAGCAAAACGCAAGAGTATTTCTATTTTAAAACATGGCACAAACGCTTTTTCAGTTTTGATCCTTGCGCTTTGTTTGATCTTGAATTTAAGTTATATGCCTTGGTATAGTTACGAATTAGATAAACCGGTGAATTTGGTGGTGAACACTTTACGCCTCAATCAATTTTGGGGAATGTTCTCGCCACATATCATGAAAGAAGATGGCTGGTACTTACATGAAGGTTACACTTCCGAAGGAAAATTGTGGGACCTGTATTATGATCTGCCTTATATCTATTCAGAAAAACCCGAACACTTAGTAAAGAATTTTAAAAGTGATAGATGGCGAAAACTGGCTGAGAACATGCAACGCAGTGATTATACTTTTTTAAGGCCTTTATATTGCAAATACTTTTTAAAAAAATGGAATAAAAAGCATCCCAAAAATCAAATGGAAAGTTTGGATCTTATTTTCTTTCAAGAGGACAGCGATGCAGATTATAGAACTAAACCAATAAAAAGAAAACAATATTGTTTTTGCACTATTCACGATGGCAAATAGTTGGTTGATAAAGAAGTACTTTTTGCATTTGCTCACAGCCAAACGAGGCGGGCATGGCGTGCATTCTCCATTTGTATATAAGTTAAGCGAGAATGTTTTTAATACGCAACAACAATTTTATGCTTTTGAAGAATTAAGTAAGTTGCGTAAAGACCTCCAACAAAATGAAGCCGAACTTGAGATTAACGATATGGGGGCAGGTTCGCAAAAACTGCTTGGCTCAAATCGCAAAGTAAAAGACATTGCACTGCATGGTATAAGCTCACAAAAACAATCCGAATTACTATTTAAGCTGGTTAACTATTTAAAAAGCCAGGTGATCATTGAATTAGGAACATCTTTGGGCCTAACGACACTGTACTTAAGTTATGCAAATACAAAGTCGCAGATCTATTCTTTAGAAGGAAGCGAAAGTCTAGTTAAATTCTCTAAAACCCTTTTTGCGAAAAAAGAACGAACAAACATTACTTCTGTACAAGGTAATTTTGATCAAACGCTTCCGCAACTCCTATCCGAGCTTTCTTCCTTTGATCTTTTGTACATCGACGGTAATCACACCTACGAAGCCACGCTTAGATATTTTCAAATGGCCTTAGAAAAAAGAACAAATGGCTCGGTTATTGTTTTTGATGATATTTATTGGAGTAAAGGCATGACGCAAGCCTGGGAAGAGATAAAACAAAGTCAACTCGTAACATTGAGCATAGATTGCTTTTATTTTGGAATGATTTTCTTTAGAGAAGAGCAGAAACAAAAAGAGCACTTTAAAATTTTCATTTAAAATGCTCTTGAATTATTTTTACAGTTGTTTAGAATATAGAACCGATAACATGCATCAGTTTCTCAACCTGACTGTGCCATAATAATTTCGCAGATTCCTGATCAGCTTTTGACTCAGCAAAATCAGTAACGATCAACGAAATATCATTGGTAAGATCATCACGCTGAATTTTAAATTCAAAATAACTTCCGTCGGTTTTATCAACCCATTGGTAACGGGCCAATTGATTATCTATAGTTTTTAATAAACGTGCTTGTTGCATTTGTCCATCCCAAATAAATGTATAAATACCATTACGGATATTTACATCATCGCAGAACCATTCCGACAAACCGCTTGCTGTAGAGAAGAACTCATACAACATTTCTGAAGAAGCTCTGCAGCCAAACTCAAGTTCAAATTTACCATTAGGTTCTTTTTCAACCTTAACAGCATATGCACCTTGTTTTTTTACAGGATTAGTTATTGAACTTGTGATCGATGCGATCTTAGAGGCAGATAATTGAGGAACTTCAGTTTTTGGTATCGTGTTCATGATTGCCAAAACCTCATTCTTTTTTTCTTCGGCCAATTCCTTTTTACTTGGAACAACTTTCTCTTCAACCTGTTTAGAAACAACAACTTTCTTTTCAAGAACTTTCGGGATCTCCTTTTTGATCTCCTTCTTGATCTCTTTTTTAGCTATAACTTTTACTGCCTTAACAGGCTTAACTATTTTCTTTGTTGGTTTTGAAGCCTTTACCACTTTTTTAGGGGCAAGTTTCTTCTTAGCTACTGGTTTACTTGGAGCTTTCTTTTTTACTGGCGCTTTCTTGATCACTTTTTTCACAGATTTTTTTGCAGCAGGCTTCGCGGCCTTCTTTGTTT
>CAYYUS010000432.1:0-3239 GCA_964474925.1 uncultured Akkermansia sp.
ATTAGCTGAAAAACCAGACTCACAACTGTTCTTTGCAAATAAGGCAATGGAACTTTCAAAAAAAATTAATTGGAGCAAAGGTCTTGCAGGCGCTTATTATCAGCGGGCATTTGCTTATTACGGTTTAACCCAACTTGATAGATCATTGGAAAATTATTTATTGTCGGCTAATGCTTGGGATGAATCTATTAGAAACGAAACGGACAGGGCGGTTATAAACTTTTCTAAGTCGCGGCGTGCCAATGTTTATGGAAACATTGCTATGGTGTATAATGATGTAGCAAATCCTACCAAATCGTTAGAATATAATTTAAAAGCCCTTAAGGATTATGAGGAGCTCAAGCAAAAAACGGGTATAGCGCGCATCACCGGAAATATAGGTCTTACCTATCTTAATGAAAAAGATTATAAAAAAGCCGAAGAGTGCTTATTAAAAGCCATACAATTAGATAGCGAGTTGAAAAATAATGAAGGTTTGGCTAGACATTATTCCAATATAGGAAATTTATATGCGGATATAGGCAAAAGAAAAAGAGCGATCGATTCCTATTCATTTGCACAAGTGATAGCGGCAGAAAATGGGGATAGCAATATCGTTGCCACATCGCTTGGGAATTTAGGAACAGTATACTCCGATATTGGCGATTCTTGCTTAAACGCAGGCAATGAAAAAAAAGCCAATGAGTATTATTACATGGCTTTAGAAAAAAGCCAACAAGCTTTAAATATCTCGTTAAAATTTAACGACCTTATGACCTGCGCCACGTGGTATGTTGAAATTGGTGGAGATTACTTAAAGTTGAAAAAAATTGCGGAAAGCGAAAAGAACCTGTTAAGAGCTTTACAAATTGCTGAGGAAAATGGCTACAGCGATCTTCTTGATGAATGTTGGGGAAATTTAAGTGCGCTGTATTCAACTATGGGTCAATACGAAAAAGCATACAATTATCATGTAAAATATATTGCCTTTAGAGATTCTGTTTACAACAAAGAAAATACAAAAAAGATCATTCAATCGCAATTGCAATATGATTATGAAAGAAAGCAAACCTTAGTTAAAGCCGAGCAAGATAAAAAAGACGCGCTGAATGATGCGGAGAAAAAAAAACAAAGCATCATAACAATATCAGTAAGCATTGGACTAGCGCTAATGTTTATTTTAGTTGTTGTTATCTTAAGAAGTTTAAAGCAAAATAAACAAAAGAACAAGATCATTACCGAACAAAAACATGAGGTAGAAAAACAAAAGGAATTGGTAGAGGAAAAACAAAAGGAGATCATTGATTCCATTAATTATGCTAAACGACTTCAAAAAGCAATTTTAGCTTCCGAAACAACCATGCGCAAGGTTTACGAACAAAGTTTTATTTTGTTTAAACCAAAGGATATTGTATCAGGTGATTTTTATTGGATCTTACATATAGAAGACAAAGCTGTAGATAAGAATATTTTTGCGTTTGCGGCGGCTGATTGTACAGGACATGGGGTTCCGGGAGCATTTATGAGTATGCTTAATAGCACATTACTAAATCAAACTGCTTATAATCCTGATATCAATACTCCGGCCGATGCACTCAATTTTTTAAACAAAGAACTTCCAAAGAATTTGCGCTCGCCGGATGATACAGAAAATATAAATGATGGGATGGATATTGCTTTTTGTTTAATAGATATAAATAAAAACATTTTAAAATACTCAGGAGCTAATAATCCGTGTTGGATAATAAGGAACAATGAACTTATTGAACTTAGCCCAATAAAACAGGCCATCACCGCCTCTACTGAGTATGAGAAAAAACCTTTTATTGATCAAACCTTGCCATTAATGAAAGGTGATAGCATTTACATTTTTACCGATGGTTATGCCGATCAGTTTGGAGGGCCTAAGGGTAAAAAATTTAAGTATAAAACGCTGAGCGATCTGTTACTATCCATTAATAAAGAGCCGCTTGATAAACAAAGGCAAATGATCGAAAGAACTTTTGAGGATTGGAAAGGATCGCTAGATCAAGTAGATGATGTACTAATTATGGGTATCAGAATATAAATAATAGTCAATAACTGATAAATATCATATCATTTACAAACCTTGGTCATGACCCAAAAGTAGCGTTTACAGTAATATTGTATCAAATAAAAATCAATATCATGGAAAATAATAAACATTTGGCCGACGGATTCATTAAAGGATTAAGAAGCTTTGCCACTACACTTGAAGAGGTTCAATTAGAAACAGCTTTAGGAAAAGCCGAAGCAAAAGATAAATGGAACGAATTCAGTAAAGATTTCAAAAAATTTCTTCACGAATCTAAAATGGATTATAAGAACGGTACAGGTATTATTGGAGGTTTAAGAACCAAGGCAGAGAATCTTGAACTACAGTACAATCTTGGAAAAGCCGATCTAAAAGATGCAGTAAGCGAAACAAAAAAGAATTTAAATACAACCCTTCAGGAGCTTGATTTCATGCTTCAGGAAAAACTTTAAGTTTACTCAATAAAAAAAGCCCTTCAAAATTTGAAGGGCTTTTTTGTTTTATCTCAAATACAACATCTCGCGATATTTTGGTAGTGGCCAAACTTTATCGTCAACAATATATTCCAGTTTATCAACTTGATAACGGATCACTTCAAAATACGATTTTACTTTATCGCAATATACGTGGGCCTTTTTCTTTTCCGAATCTAAATTGTTCGCTTTCTTGCGCTCTTCACGCATTTCGTCGGCCGCCTTTTTAATGATATTAACTCTCTCGCTAATTTCATGAATTAAATTTAATTGGATCTCAGCTGCTTTTTTAAATTCATCAGCCGATAAAATGGTTTTTAATCCCATTACATTATCCACTATGTTCTTTTGATAGGAAATAGCTGCCGGTAGTATTTGGTTGTTCACCATATCAGCAATGATACGCGATTCGATCTGGATCTTTTTAGTGTAGGTTTCTAAACTAATTTCATAACGCGCTTCCTGTTCGCGATGATTTAAAATTCCTTGCGATTCAAACATAGCCAACGTTTTCTTCGAGATCATTGCTTCCAACGCACCCGGTGTAGTTGGAATATTGCTTAAACCACGTTTCTTCGCTTCTGCTTTCCACTCATCGCCATAGCCATTTCCTTCGAAGCGAATTTTTTTACTGGCAATGATGTATTTTTTTAGCGTTTGAAAAATAGCTTCGTCCTTCTCCACTTTTTTATTCATTATATAAATGATGATCTTAATAAACATAAACTGTT
>CAYYUS010000433.1:0-3236 GCA_964474925.1 uncultured Akkermansia sp.
TGCGATCTGTAAAGGACAATCAACTAGGATCATCGCATACGGTGGAAATACTTACATGTGGTTACCAAACCAAGGTTTAAGTGCATCAGATGCGAGTGATATCTATGTAACTCCGCAGTCTACTACAATTTACACAGCGTACGTTTCAAACAGTGGAAATTGTGGTGCAACAGCAACCGTACTTGTAAAAGTAAATCCTATTCCTGATATTAATGCAGGTGAGGATTTTGTTTCGAACCTTGACGAGCCAATGTATTTAAAAGCTACAAGTAACGGAACATTAACTTGGATAAGCGGCGAGGGAGTAATTTGCGCAACCTGTCCTAATACTCAGATCATGGCTAAGAAAAGCGGCTGTTACTTAGCTGAGACCGTTAATAGCTTTGGTTGTAAATCAAGAGATGAGGTATGTGTAGAAGTAACAACTGATTATAATATTTATATTCCAAATGTATTCACTCCAAATGGTGACGGAAATAATGATGTATTCTTGGTTTACGGAACCGGCATAACAAAGCTTGAAATGACTATCTTTGATCGTTGGGGAGAAAAATTATTTAACTCAAAAGATCAATTACAAGGATGGGATGGTATGTACAAGGGCGTGTTGAGTAAACAAGATGCGTATACGTACATGGTAACCTATACATCGTTAGATGGTAAGAAACACGAGAGAACAGGACACGTAACTTTATTGAAGTAATAATTAGAAAAAGAATTTATATGAAAAAGATAATAATAGCAGCAACATTAATTTTGGTTTCAACTTTTGTTGGAATGGCACAAAGTGTAGACAAAGCTTTACACAATGGAAAATGGTATAGTAATGCCGAATTAGGAAGTAATAAGATCACCCTCAGTAAAACTGCGGCAGCTACAAATGCATTTGATATGGAATTGACAGGTGAAGCTGCAATGACCTTAGGCAAGACGGCAAAAGCTGATTATGTTAATAGCGAGGGAGGGCAAACAAAAGCAGGGTCCTATTATGTGGAATACGGATATGGTTATAAAATAACAGGAAACACCATCGTTATCAATTTCCAACCATCAAGTTGGACATATAATATAACTGCGCAAAAAAATGGCGATCTTCTTTTGGAAATAGTAACACCAACGAATAAGAGTACTAAGTAAATAAACTCTGTAAGCTTAAATAAAAACCCGTTGCTTCATGTCGCAACGGGTTTTTTGTTTTCAAAAGATTTTAAATCCCATCATACTCCATCTTCACAAAGTCCATCAACTCTTTTACATACTCGGGAGAGAAATCAAATTTAATTCCTGCTGCTTCGTAAACTTCAGGAATGGTTTTGGTATAACCCAAACTTAAAGCTGCTTTGTATTGATCAATTGTTCGCTTTGCATTGGTTTTATAATTACGCCACATAGCTATTGCGCCTAATTGTGCAAAACCATATTCAATATAGTAAAAAGGAACTTCGTATAAATGCAATTGCACTTGCCAGCGGCGTTTTAAATTATTCTCTAATCCTTGGTAATTGATCACATCGCTTCCAAAATCTTTCATAATGTTGGTCCACTCTTCGTAACGCGCTTTAATGCTGTGTTTAGGATTTAAATAGATCCAATGTTGAAATTTATCAATGGCCGCTATCCAAGGTAATGTATCCATTACACTTTCTAATTGCTGACGCTTGGCGCGTTTCAGATCTTCAATATTATCAAAAAATGCTTGCCAATGCTCCATGCTAATTAATTCCATGCTCATACTTGCCAACTCTGCAATTTCACTTGGTGGCGATTTAAAATCAACTAATTCCAAGTCTTTACATAAAAACGAATGAATAGCATGTCCACCTTCGTGAACCATAGTTACAAGATCGCGATGCAAACCCACCGAATTCATAAAAATAAATGGCACATCGGTTTCGTACAATGGATATTGGTAACCTCCCGGCGCTTTTCCAATTCTGCTTTCCAGATCCAAACGCTTTAATACCTCCATGGTATAAATGCATTCACCAAAAAAAGGATCGATCTTATTAAAACAATTAATGGTCTTTTCCACTAATTCTTTTCCGTTTGAAAATGGTTTTAAAGGTTCTTTACCTTCGTCGTCAACAGCTGTATCCCAAGGACGGTAATCATCCAGTTTTAATTTTTCTTTACGTTTGCGATCGTGTTCGCGAATTAAAGGAACAGCATGCAATTTTACCGCTTCATGAAAATTCAAACAATCTTGTACACTATAATCAAAGCGACCTAATTCTTCATGTTTAAAATCGCGATAATTTTTAAAGCCGGTATTTTTTGCAACTTGGGTTCGCAGATCAATGAGCTCTGTATATAATGTGTTCAAGGCCTTTTCATCCAACGATCTTCTTTCGGCAACCTTGGTATAAACTTCTTCACGAACTCTTCTATCTAAACTCTTTAAAAACACGCCGGCCTTTTGCAAGGTCATCTCTTCGCCATTATATGTAATGGTTTGTTTTCCGTTTATAGCGCCAAACTCTTGTTCTTTGGTTTGCAATTCGGTTTTAAGCGGGATATTTATTTCTCTAAATAATAAAATGCTTTTCTCAACGCCACGGATATAAACAAAATATTTTTCTTTGTTTAAATTTTTAGCAAAAGGGCAATCAATTAATTTTTTGTTGAGGTCGTTTGCAATAGGAGCAATATTGGGCTCAATATTATTTACAAAATCGTTAAAGCTGTTTCGGATAGCCTCATCGGTTGTATCGCAGGTCATTTTAATATAGCGCCACGCCATATCTTCGCTAACCACCGAACTTAATTCGCTAATATCTAAAAGCCATTTTTCTAATTCTGTTTCCGAAGAGAGAGAACGTTTTAGCAATTCATCATAAAATGGTTTTAGTAAGTCCCAAGTAGTAACCTTAAAAGTTTGGGGCACATAGTTTCTTTGCATGATAGGGAATGTTTAAATTTTTAGAGTGCTAATTTTTCCAATGTCTTCATAATTTTCTTCCAGCCATTTGCTGCAGGCTGCGTAACCAAGATCTTTTAAATGCATTAAAAAATCCCAAGAGGTATTTAATTTACTTGAAAGATTTAATTCCGAAAGATCATGATCGGCACTGATGCAGTGAAGATTTGTTTTTTTGATGGCGCCATCTAAGGTAATTCCTTTTTCAACTAAAGTGCGCTTAAATTCAATTTGCTGGATCTCGTGGTGTAACGACGAATTAAAACTAATTTCGTTCACGCGATCTTTTATTTCTTCGATGGTTTTTGGAACTGTTTTA
>CAYYUS010000434.1:0-3223 GCA_964474925.1 uncultured Akkermansia sp.
CTGGTATACACGGTGTAGGAGAGAAGACAGCCATTCAGTTGATGAAGGATTACGGCTCGATGGATAATTTATATTTGAACACCGATAAATTAAAAGGGAAATTAAAAGAGAAGGTTGAGAATAATAAGGAACTTGCTTTCCAATCGCGAAAATTAGCAACTATTATTTTGGATTGTCCAGTTGAATTTGATGAAGCATCGCTTGCCATTAAGCCTTATGATAATGAGGCATTGCGTGAATTATTCAAAGAGCTTGAGTTTAGACGGATCGCGCAAAATATTTTAGGGGAAGATATTGGCGGTAACGAAAGTATCAGCACCACCAAAGAAACGTTCAAACCAAAAGCATCAAATGGCCAGGGCGATCTTTTTAGCACATCCGAATTTTTTAGTGTTACTGTTGCTGCCGAAGTAGCGGATGAAAATCCTGAAACAAATTACAAAACGGTAAATGATATACCTCACACATACATTACGGTAGAGAGTGATGCGGATATGGCTGTATTGATCCAAAAGCTAGAAAAAGCAAACGAATTTTGTTTTGATACCGAAACAACCGGTTTAAATTCATTGGAAGCAGAAGTAGTTGGATTATCATTTAGTGTAAAAACTCACGAAGCATATTATGTTCCCGTTAGTGAGGACCAAAAGAAGGCAAAGGAATTACTGATGAGATTCTCATCAATTTTTAGTGACGAGAAAAAAACTTTGATCGGACAAAACATAAAATACGACTATCATATCTTAATGAATTATGGTATTAAAATAAAAAACAAATTATTTGATACCATGGTAGCGCACTTTTTAATTCAACCCGAAATGCGCCACGGAATGGATGTATTGGCCGAAACGTATTTGAATTATGCTCCTATTAGCATTGAAACTTTGATAGGAAAAAAGGGAAAGAATCAAACCAGCATGCGCGAAGCACCCATCGACAAGATCACCGAGTACGCGGCAGAAGATGCTGATATTACATTACAGTTGAAAGAAGTATTTGAGCCTAAATTGAAAGAAACGCAAACCGAAAAATTGTATTCAGATGTGGAAGCACCATTAATAAGTGTTTTGGCTGATATGGAACGCGAAGGAATTAATTTGGACGTAAACACACTAAAAGATATTTCTGCGCAATTACAAATAGATATTACAAGTGTTGAAAAGGAAATATACGAGCATGCCGGGTTTAAATTCAATATCTCTTCACCAAAACAAGTGGGCGACGTATTGTTTGATGTGTTAAAGATCTCTGACAAGGCCAAGAAAACAAAAACAGGACAGTATGCAACAGGTGAAGATGTATTATTGAAGTTAGAAAATCTTCATCCCATAGTTGCAAAAATTTTGGATTACCGCGAGTTGAATAAATTAAAGAATACTTACGTTGATACACTTCCTGAACTTGTAAATAAGCAAACCGGGCATATTCATACATCGTATAATCAAGTTGTAGCGGTAACAGGACGATTGAGTAGTGATAATCCTAATTTGCAGAATATTCCTATTCGTACAGAGAGAGGAAGGCAAATTCGTAAGGCATTTATTCCAAGAGACAGTGAGCATATTTTATTAAGTGCCGATTATTCGCAAATTGAATTGCGTATTGTGGCCAGCATTAGTGGTGATCCAAATATGTGCGATGCGTTTCAAAAAGGAAAAGATATTCATACGGCAACTGCTGCAAAAGTGTTTGGCGTAAAAGAAAGTGAAGTAACCAAAGAAATGCGTTACAAATCAAAGAGTGTGAACTTTGGAATTATTTATGGACAAGGTGCTTTTGGATTATCAGAAAATTTAGCGATCCCTCGCGCAGAAGCAAAAGAATTAATAGATAATTACTTTAGGGAATATCCATCTATTAAAGAATACATGGATAACGAAATAAATTTTGCACGTGAGAATGGTTTTGTACAAACATTGTTGGGTCGCAAACGATGGCTGCGCGATATTACCTCACAAAATCAAACGGTAAGAGGTTTTGCCGAGCGAAACGCTATTAACGCGCCAATTCAAGGAAGCGCTGCTGATATGATAAAGATCGCGATGATCAATATTCATAATGAATTGAAAAAACAAAATTTCAAAACAAAAATGCTCTTGCAGGTGCACGATGAATTAGTGTTTGATGTTTACAAGCCCGAATTGGAAAAGGTAAAACCTATCATTGAAAAATTAATGCAAGATGCATTGCCTTTAAAAGTTCCTGTAGAAGTTGGAATGGGTGTTGGCGCGAATTGGCTAGAGGCACATTAGATCTTAATTGCAACTAAGCAAACATCATCTATTTGCTCTAAATTGCCCTTCCATTCAGTAAAGTACAACGTAAGATCTTTTTCTTGTTCTCTTAAAGGCAAACTCGAATACTTTGCAAGTAATTCTTTCAGAGGCCTCTCTTTTAATTTCTTTCCTTTTGGTCCACCAAACTGATCAGGGTATCCATCAGTGAACATATATACGGTATCATTTTTTTGTAAGCTAAATTCATGTTTGGTAAAATGTTCATGATCTCTAGGCGAACGGCCAACCGGCATACTATCTCCTCTTAGATCAATAACTGTATTGTTTCTTACAACAACAATTTTATTATTAGCGGCCGTATATTCTAAAGTAAGTTTTGAAAAATTGAATTTGCAAAACACAGCGTCCATTCCATCTTTCATCTGATAAGTAGTATCATCTTTATCGTTAAGTGCGGTGATGATCTCCTGTCGCAATTGATCAATAATGATATTTGTGTCTTTTAAATTTCGCCCAACTATTAATTCATTTAGGTAACTAATTCCCAACAAACTCATAAAGGCTCCGGGCACACCATGGCCCGTGCAATCACCCAACATAAAAAAGAAGTCATCGCCCGAACGCTGTGCCCAATAAAAATCTCCACTTACAATATCCTTTGGTTTATAAACTATAAAAAAATCATTTACATTCGCTTTAATATAAGCGCGAGAACTTAATAATGCTCTTTGTATTCGCTGGGCATACAAAATACTATCTGTAATGTTCTTGTTCTTATCAAACAATTCATTTTTTTGTAAGTTTACTTCGTTGTGTAAAGCTTGTAATTCGATATTGGCTTTTCGTTTGTTAATGAAAGCAAACACTGCAAAGCCAAGTGCAATGACAACCAAAGTACAAGCAATGATAGCAAATACGAGTAATTGTCCTTTACGTTCGTTCTCGGCTTCGCTAACCGTTTTTTCCACATTCAATTTTTCTATTTG
>CAYYUS010000435.1:0-3223 GCA_964474925.1 uncultured Akkermansia sp.
AGCAATACACGGTGGAGCAGGAACCATTTTAAAAAGCACAATGACCCCCGAGAAAGAACAGGCTTATAAAAAAGCATTACAAGATGCTATTAATGCCGGTGAAACTGTTTTAAAAAAAGACGGAAGAGCTTTGGATGCTGTTGAAATGGCGATAAGGAGTTTGGAAAATGATCCATTATTTAATGCAGGACGCGGCGCAGTATTTACAAATGATGGTAAGAACGAAATGGACGCATCCTTAATGAACGGAAAGGACCTTGCTGCCGGTGCGGTTGCCGGCGTAATGCATATTAAAAATCCGATCAGTTTAGCGCGTGGCGTGATGGATAAGTCTGACCATGTTCTATTAACCGGCGCAGGCGCTATTGATTTTGCAAAAAAGATCAATGCGGAGTTTGCAGATGATGCTTACTTTTTTGTACAAATGCGTTACGATCAATTAGAAGCTGCCAAAAAGGAAAATAAAGTAGTGATGGATCATAACGATGATAAAGAGAAAAAGTTTGGAACTGTTGGTGCAGTTGCTTTAGATGTACATGGCGATATTGCTGCGGGAACAAGTACAGGCGGCATGACCAACAAAAAATTTGGCAGAGTAGGCGATAGTCCAATCATTGGTGCAGGAACGTATGCCAATAATAAAACATGTGCTATCAGCTGTACCGGACACGGTGAATTTTTTATGAAAGCAGTTGTGGCCTATGATATTTCATGCTTGATGGAATACAAAGGTTTATCTCTAAAAGAAGCTTGTAATATTGTAGTAATGGATAAGCTAGTGAAAATTGGTGGCGAAGGTGGGTTGATTGCCCTTGATGCCAAAGGAAATATTGAATTACCGTTTAATTCCGATGGAATGTATCGCGCCAGTAAAAAAAGCGGAGAAGAAGTTTTTATTGGAATTTATAAATAGCGTTGAGTTATTAATGTTTAGTTTTTAATAGAAGTTTATTAAAAACTAAGCACTTAAAACTAAAAACTCATCACTCCACTTTCACCTTTGGTTTATAATGATCAATGATCAGCTTCCTAGTTTTTAGATCAAAGTGATCGCCAATAGACATTACGTGCACAATTAAATTTTCAATCGACACGGGTTCTCCCATTTCAACATCTGTCATATTTGTATGGCGCATTTGAGTTCCATCAACTAACATGATCAGCCCTGAACCAATGGCCTCCATATCATTTCCTTTGGTAATTAGTAAACCTGTATCTTCTCCTAAACCAATTCCAATATTGATAGGATTACTCGCGCAAGCGTAAAGCAAACGTCCAATGCGACCGCGTTGTACAAAATGGGTATCAACAATAACGTTATTTATAAATCCTAAACCACCTGTAATTTTCACTTCACCTTTTAATAAAGCACCATGGCTACTTCCTTGGTAGATCATGTTATTGGAACTAGCTGCAGCACCTGCTGATGTTCCTGAAATAACAAAACTTTCGTTCTCGTATTTTTCTAATAAGAGATGATGGAATGTTGTGCCTCCAAAAATTGAAGTTAAGCGTAATTGATCACCACCGGTGAACATTACTACATCAGCATCTTTTAAACGCTGTATATACTCAGGTGCATTTGCCTCTTCACGAGTTTTAATATGTAAGACCCCAACATTTTTTACATCTAATTGAGCAAATGCTTTGATATATTCTTCACCAACTTCTTCCGGAATATTGGAAGCAGTGGTGATAATTTCAAAACGTGATAAATTACCCTTTAAAGATTCTATCGTAATTCGTTTTAAGATCCCTTTCTCAAAGAATTTCAAATTTCGCTGAAGATCAGTTGGACTTTCAGAAAAACTGCCTCTGTCAACCGAACCACCTATAATTATTAATTTTCCTTTGGGACTATTCATTACATTTCAATTAGGTAACAAATTTAGCCTAATCGCAATTAATAATTGATGAAAGTTGTATTTATTAGCCCTTATTTTAAACAGCATATTGTTTATATAAGAAACAAGCGGTACATTGATAAAAATTACACCGAACTATGAAGATCGCAGAAATAAAGACCCTCAGAGGACCTAATTATTGGTCGAATTATCGCAAAAAACTCATTGTGATGAAACTTGATCTGGAGGATATGGAGGAAAAACCCACAAATAAGATCAAAGGGTTTGCTGAACGATTAGAGAAAATGTTTCCTACAATGATGAAACACCGTTGTTCGAAGGATCATGAAGGCGGTTTTTTTGAGCGAGTTAAAGAGGGTACTTGGATGGGCCACGTGATAGAACATATTGCCTTAGAAATTCAAACATTAGCAGGGATGGATTGTGGATACGGGCGTACGAGAGGAACCGGAAAACCGGGCGTGTACAATGTTGTGTTCTCATATATGGAAGAAAATGTGGGTGTATTTGCAGCCAAAGCTTCTGTAAAAATTGCCGAAGCTATTGCGTTAGGAACCGAATATGATGTAGATGCCGACATAAAAACAATGCGCGAAATGCGCGAAAGAGAACGTTTTGGTCCTAGTACCGGAAGCATTGTAGATGAAGCTGTGGCTCGCGATATTCCCTATATTCGATTGAACAGGGATTCGTTAGTGCAATTAGGTTACGGAAAAAATCAAGTGCGCTTTAGAGCCACTATGACCGATAAAACGAGTTCAATTGCTGTAGATCTTGCAAGTAACAAGGATGAAACAAAACGCATGTTGGAAGAAGCAGCAATTCCCGTTGCAAAAGGCATGTGCATTATTCACGAATCGGAAATTGATGAAGTGATAGATAAAGTTGGTTTTCCTTTGGTGTTTAAACCTTTGGATGGTAATCACGGCAAAGGAGCTTCCATTAACGTAAAAACATTAGATGAAGCAAAGGCTGCGTTTGAACATGCAAAAAAATATTCACGCAAAATTATTGTAGAAAAATTTATTGTTGGTTATGATTTTAGAGTATTGGTAATTAACCACAAGTTTATTGCCGCTGCTTTAAGAGAGCCTGCGCATGTTATTGGCGATGGAAAGTCAACTATTCAGCAGTTAATTGATACAGAAAACAAAGATCCACGAAGAGGATACGGACATGAAAATGTATTAACAGAAATTACGGTTGATAGAGAAACGCACGAACAGTTGGCGAAGTTGAATTATACGTTAGATACAGTTCTTAAAAAAGGTGATCATTGCTATTTAAAAGGAACAGCCAACTTGAGTACAGGCGGAACATCCACAGATGTAACTGATATTGTTCATCCGCATAATATT
>CAYYUS010000436.1:0-3219 GCA_964474925.1 uncultured Akkermansia sp.
ACTTCATTGGGTTCTGTGATATTTTTCTCGCTAATGGCTTCGCTTAAAGATCCAATACTTAATAAACTCATAAAAGCACCCGGAACACCATGTCCTGTACTATCACAAACTGCCATGTAAAATTTATTATCCTTTTTTGTGGCCCAATAAAAATCACCGCTCACAATATCTTTTGGATTAAAAAATATAAAATACTCACTCAAGTTATTAGTTAACAGTTGCTCATTTGCAAGAAGAGAATACTGTATGCGTTTAGCATAATTTATCGAATCGATGATCTCTCTTTGTTTTTCTTCTATGATAAGTTTTTTACTTTCAACTTCTTCCTTTTGAAGCGAGATGATCTTATTGGCCTTTTGCTTTTCGGCATACCTTCTGTAGGTCATAAATGCAATAACAATAAGTAAAAGCACGCCAATTCCTAAAGAATATCCCACAATAGTACTTTGCCTTAATTTCAAATTCTTTCGTTCTATATCCGATTTTTGTAATTCTATTTCCTTACTTTGCTTATCGTTTTGGTAGCGCGCCTCAGCTTCGAGCATCTGCGCGTTAGCATCCAACGTAAATAATGAATCTTTTATAGAAACGTATCGCTTTAAACATAAATAGGCATCAACAGGTTTTTTATTGGCAACTAGTACTCGCGCTTTTGTATTCAAAAAATGTAAATATTCTTTGTTAAGCACCTTAGGCATTTTTGCTTCGGCTTTTTTAATTACAATAAACGCTAATCCATCCTTTCCAAAATCGGTAAGAGCATCAGCAACCGAAAGATAAATTTGTACACTATAAATATTATATGGCAAACTATCAATGATGCGAAGCGATTTAAGATAATAGGTTTGCGACATATTCTTCGAGATCATATCATTATTTATTTCAAACACCTCGCCATAAGCCATTCCAATATTATTTAAAACGCCTGCATAGCTTGCATAATCGCCTTTTTTAAGATCAATAGCGGCCGATTCTTCGTAATACTCTATCGCTTTTTTATAATTCTTCTCGTCCCAACAAATAGCACCTAGATTATTTAGAATATCAGATAAATATGATTCGTTCTTTACCGCTTTACATTTCTCCATGGCCTTTATCCAATATTCTTTGGCCATTTTTTTATTGTAATTATAATAGAACATCTGGCCAATGTTGTTATAAACCTGAGCCATGAGCGTATCATTATTTATGCTTTCATAATATTTAGCCGCTGAAAAATAATGGTCTAATGCTTTTCTAAAGTTTGTTTTATTGAAATAAGCATACCCTATCAAACGATCTGCTTTTGCATGCATGCGTTTATTAGTAGTTGCTGTGAAGATAAGTTTAGCGTAATGAATAGAACTATCAAATTCGTTCTTTGAGTACGTATTGCTTATATTAACTAATAACTGAGCAGCTGCTTCTGTTCCTTTTTGTTTAGCATACTCGGCCTTTAATGAATCTATGTTCATTTGAGCCCTATTTATATTCGCTACCAGAAGGGTCAAAAAAGTAACTAATAAATAAGGCTTTTTCGCAAAGGAAGTCATAATGCTAAGTTAATTTTTTTTATGCTGATTGCCCATTAATTAGATAAATACCCTTTAATGGCCAACGAAAATTCATATGGTCAAGTTCAAAATTCCTAAAGTTTTAGAGAATGGGCGTTTACATACCTGCATTTTTTAAAAAAGAACCAAAAAGTGCTACATTACCCTATTTTATTATATTTACATAACAGTATTAAACAACAAAGCAATAGCTATTAATTAGGTGATTCTCTATAAAAAAATAATATTCTTTGTTTTGTTGATCACAGGGCAACTTTTGGCCCAAAAACAGAGTTCCGATTCACTATGGAATAGCTTTAGCAGGTCGAATTCCGATACTCAAAAAGTGAACACGTTAAATAAGTTATTCCAATTATATAGCCTAAGTAATTCCGATTCCGCCTTAAAAATTGCACAAATGGCTTTAAAGATGGCCTATAGATCGAAGTACGTACTTGGAAAAGCAGCTGCGTATAATAACATTGGTACCATTTTTTATTTTAATGGTAACAATACCCGAGCACTCACAAATTATATGACAGCTTTAAAAATGCTGGAAGATGAAAAAGTTTCATCTAAAGAAGACCCACTTTATAAAATTCAGATCTCATCGGTATTTAATAATATTGGCACTATTTACCAGCGACAAAAACTATTCACAAAGGCCGAGTCCTATTTTCGAAAATCAATTACACTCGACTCTATTTCGGGAAACATGGCGAGCATGGCCCATAGCTATAATAATATTGGAACTATAAAAGAAGAATTGAACAAGTATGATGAGGCTATAGCAAATTACGAGTGGTCGTTGAAAATAAAAAGAGAAATGCACGATACGCTTGGCATTGCCTCTACTCTAATTAATATGGGAGTTGTTCGCATGAATCAAAACAAATTTAGTGAGGCTGAAAAATACTTTAACCTTGCCCTTACCATGTCTCAGCGGCAACACGACAAAGCCGACGAAGCACTCGCTTTGATAAACATGGGAGACAATTATTACTTAAAGAAAGATTATAACCCATCAATAAAATATTATTTACTGGGAATAAAGGTTTGCGAAGAGCAAGGCTATCAGCAGTTCTTAAGTTATGCCTTAAATAGTTTGTCTCTTTCATATTACAGATTAAAGGATTTTAAGAATGCATACGAGATCAATCAAAAATATATAGCCACCAGGGATAGCATGTATAGCAAAGAGAATGCAAAGGTTTTGAGTGAAATGCAAACCAAATATGATACAGAATCAAAAGACAAAGAAATAAAACTACTCTTATCCGAAAAGGAAATTAGCGACCTTGAAATGAACAGAAAAAAGATCCTGATATACGTATTCATAGGCGGATCGCTTGTTTTAGCATTACTAGTGCTTGGCGCAATTTATGCGTATCGTCAAAAGCATAAAGCAAACACCACCTTAGCAAGTAAAAACGAAAAGATCGAGATCGCGTATAAGATCATTGAAGAAAAACAAAAAGAAATTGTAGATAGCATCAATTACGCAAAACGTATTCAATATACCTTATTGGCTCACACCGAATTTTTAAAAGAGAACATACCAAATAATTTTGTTTATTTTAAACCAAAAGACATTGTGAGTGGCGATTTTTATTGGGCCACAAAAAAGGGAAGCAAATTCTATTTAGCGGTTTGCGACAGCACGGGCCATGGCGTTCCGGGCGCCTTA
>CAYYUS010000437.1:0-3214 GCA_964474925.1 uncultured Akkermansia sp.
TCCTTTACGGTATCGTACTTTCCGCCGTCGTAAAAACTATCGGGCGTTAAGTTTACAATGGCCATGATCAAAGGCTGTTCAAAATTTAATATTTTTTGGTTGGCTTGGTACACCATTATTGCTAATTTTAGGGCTTTATGCAAACTACTTCTACTCAATATGACGCGGCCATAAAGCTATGCAAAGATATCTTTTTAAAGAAGATGAAAGACTATGGAACTGCATGGCGTAACTTAAGGCCTACTTCACTTACCGACCAGATATTCATTAAGGCTCAGCGTATTAAAAGCATTGAAGAGAAGGGAACTCAAAAAGTAGTGGATGATATTAAGGGCGAGTACATTGGCATTATCAATTATTGCATTATTTCGTTGATACAGCTTGAACTCGAAAATGACACAAGAGTTGAACTTCCTTACGACGAAGTAGAAGGGTTATATAACAAATACGCCACTAAAACTAAAAAGCTAATGGAAGATAAGAACCATGATTACGGTGAAGCTTGGCGCGATATGCGTTTGAGTAGCTTAACCGATCTTATTTTGATGAAGATCTTCCGCGTAAAACAAATTGAAGATAATAAAGGCCAAACCATTATTAGCGAAGGTGTAGACGCCAATTATATGGATATGCTTAATTACAGTGTGTTTGCGCTTATAAAATTAAATGGTTAAAAGAAGCTTAATAGTACTGCTTATTGTTCTCGCTAACTTTAGTGCGCAAGCTAATTTAGATAGTTTAAGGGCCAAACTCAAAAGGGCTAAGAACGATAGCACACGAATAGATCTTTATGGCAAATTTTCCCTCAAAAAAGACTACAGTAAAAAAACAGCCGACTCGCTTCTAGAACTTATACAGCCTTTCACAAGAAGCAAGGACTGTTATTTACGATTTTTCGCAAATTATAAGATCGGTTTTCATTTTGCAGACAAGGATAAACACTCCAAAGCCCTCGAGAGTTTTTTATTAGCCTTGAAGGTGGCCGATACGTGTAAAAATTTCAAGGGAGTGATGCTTACTCGCAATAAACTCGCTTACGTAAATAAACAGGCCAACAATTTCAAGACAGCTATTTTTAATGCACATGCATCGCTTGCGTTTGCCCGTCAACTAAAAGATTCGTTTTACTTGGCAAATAATTATACCCTTTTAGGTAATATGTATAAAACCGATATGTTGCTCGACTCAGCGTTGGACTATCATTTAATGGCATTAACCATAAGAGAAGTTAAGAAAGATCCTTCTGAACTGGCGTTAACGTACAATAATATTGGGTTGGTTTATAAGAATAAAAAGGAGTATATAAAAGCATTGTCTTATCTCCGGAAATCGCTTGATATGAAAAAGAAGATCAAGGATGAAAGCATTTACATGTCGTATAATAATCTCAGCATTGTGTTCAAGCTTAGTGGAGAATTCGATAGTGCAATTTATTATGCAAATAAACTGATAGATGAAGGAAGAAAGATAAACCGACCAAAATCATTTTCAGAAGGGCTGCAAACGCTGGCCTTTACCTATGATACTCTTGGCAATTATAAAACAGCAGTGCATTATTTCAAGCGCTTAAAGTCTGTTGAAGACTCCATGCAAAAAGAGAAGATCAGCATTGATTTTCAGGAATTGCAAGCGAAGTACGAAAGTGATAAGAAAGATATCGATCTTAAATTACAAAGCGAATCATTAAAAACAGCCGAAGCACTTAATTCGCGTAAAAACATCCTTATCATCCTTTCAACCATTGCTTTGTTAATGGCATTAATTGCGGGAGTATTTATTTTTAGGAGTTATAAGCAAAGCAAACGCAACGCTTTACAGTTAGGATTAAAGAATAAGATCATAGGCGAGAAGAATAAAGAGATCACCGACAGTATTAATTATGCCAAGAATATTCAACAAGGTCTTATTACCAGTGAAGACGTTTTTAAAGAAAACCTAAAGGATCACTTTATATTATATTTACCAAAGGATATTGTGAGTGGTGATTTTTATTGGGCACAAAAAGTAGGTAAAGAATTTTTGATCATGTGTGCCGATTGCACAGGACATGGTGTTCCGGGTGCTTTTATGAGTTTAATGGGCATTGGTTTTTTAAAGGAAATTGTAAATCAAAAGGAACTTATCAGGCCTGATCTTGTTTTGAATGAATTGCGTGAGCGCATCATTAACAGCTTTGGGTTAAATGCCAATAAAGATGGAATGGACGCTTCGTTAGTAAAATTAAACGGGAACGAAATGCAAGTTTCGGCCGCTAATAATTCGATCTGGATCATTCGTAATAATGAAAGCATTGTTGTAAGGCCCGATAAATTTCCGATTGGTGTTTATTCAGGAGACAAACAGGATTTTACATTAAATACTATTCAACTCCAAAAGAACGATCTTGTATTAATGTACACCGATGGATATGGTGATCAGTTTGGAGGCCCTAGCAATAAAAAGTTTAAGCACAAAACAATGGAAAAACTCTTGGTTGACAACCAAGACCTTTCTATGGATCAAATGAAAAAACTACTTCACGATACATTAATGGAGTGGAAAGGCGGCTACGAGCAGGTAGATGATATTTTGGTTTTAGGGTTTCGCGTCTAAATTTCTGAGAATTTTGGTGGTTAATAATAGACCTTATACTTTTTTAGAATAAAAGTAAAAAAATGCTATTTTTATACGCAATATGAAAAGACTAATACTCATTTATTTTTTTACGCTGTTTATTGGCAGCGCTTTCGCACAGATCACTCAAACAGTTAAAGGTAAAATTACCGACAAAGCCACAGGCATTGGATTGCCCGGTGTTATAGTAAAAATAAAAGGCGACGCTACTAATCAATTGGGTGCCAGTTCGGATGGAAATGGAAATTATAAAATAACAGGTGTTCCTATTGGGAGGCAAACCATCATCTTTACTATGATGGGTTATAAACCACGTGTGATGTCAGATCAGATCATAATTTCAGGAAAGGAATTCTATTTAGAAGTAGAAATGGACGAAAGCGCCTCGGAATTAGCAGAAGTTGAAGTAAAAGCAGATGGGAATAACGACGATGTGCTTACAATGCAATCTATAAACGTAAAATCATTTAATTTGGAGGAAACCGAACGCTATCCGGGTTCGCGTCAGGATCCCGCTCGTGCAGCACAAAATTTTGCAGGCGTTCAAGGAAATAATGATGCGCGAAATGATATTGTGGTGCGAGGAAGGTATGCCTCTGTT
>CAYYUS010000438.1:0-3209 GCA_964474925.1 uncultured Akkermansia sp.
TGCTGGAGGTGCTGAACAATTGATAGGCCGCGGAGATATGTTATTAAGTACCGGTAATGATCTTATCCGTATTCAATGTGCATTTGTTGATACACCTGAGGTAGAAAAAATAACTGAATTCATTGGCGCTCAGCGCGCATATCCAACCGCGTTTATGTTGCCTGAATATGTTGGCCCTGAAGGTGAGGGTGGAGCAGGGGAGGTTGACTTAAGCGAACGCGATAAAATGTTTGATGATGCCGCTAAATTGGTTGTTCAATTTCAGCAAGGTAGCGCATCTTTCCTTCAACGTAAATTAAAATTAGGTTATAACCGCGCAGGTAGAATTGTTGATCAATTGGAAGCCGCCGGATTTATTGGTCCTTTTGAAGGCTCTAAAGCTCGCGAGGTATTGGTAAAGGATATGGCTCAGTTGGAAGAAATTTTGCAAAAATTAAGAAATAAGTAATTATTTTAGAACTTTTATGAGAATTGATGCCTAAATTGGCACCGAATTTGAACTATGCAGAGTAAAAGAACCATGAAGAATTTTTTGATCATATTGAGCTCATTAGTGTTGTTGAATGTGAATGCGCAGGATCAGGATCCAAAAGCAAAAGCTATTTTGGATGACCTGAGTAAAACTACCAAATCATACAAGACCATTACCACTGATTTTGTTTTAACGATGTACAATAAGGACAAAAAACAGATCGAGAAACAAACCGGCAAAGTGGTAACAAAAGGTCAAATGTTCAAGTTAGATATTCCCGGTAACGCCATTGTGTGCGACGGAAAAACTATTTGGAATCATAATAAGGACGCAAAAGAAGTTACTATTAAAACTTTTGACGCTACTAATAACGACCAGTTAAATCCAAGCAAGATCTTCACTATTTATGAATCTGGCTTTAAGTACAAATACATTGCCGAGGAAAAAGTTGGAACAGTGGTTTGTCATGCTATTGATCTTTACCCTACAGTTGACCAAGGAAAGAAAAAGTATCATTCTATTAAGATCTACGTTGATAAAACAAAAAAGCAGGTGGTTCAAATGAAGATAATGATGAAGGATCAAAGCACGAATGTGTATGATATTAAAGGTCTAAAACCGAATTTACCGATTGACGATAAAGCATTTATTTTTGATACTAAGCCTTTTAAACCCGATCAAATTATTGATGAAAGGGATTAACAGTCGATAAACAAGAAAGCAGGGACGAAAACCCTGTTTTTTTTGCTTAAAATGTTTTGTTTGAGAGAAATTTTTAGTATCATTGTATCATAATTCGCTATTTGCCTTTTCCGGTAAATAACAATCAATCCAAAAGTCATTAACAGAATCTCTACAATAATCGATTAATTATGTTTGAAGGAATCACTTTGAGCAAAAAATCCTTGATCTAAACTAAGAACACATTACATACTGAACATTTAAGAAACTATGGCAGATAAAAAACCTAACCCAAGATCGGATAAAGATCCAGGAAAAAAAGAAAAGCGTCCTCGCAAGATCGTAAAACTAGATCCTATGCGCGAAGACTCGGTTCAGGAAACAACAAACGAGGAAGTAGCCGAAGAAGTTACTGCGCCTGTTGAAGAGAAAACAGAAACTGTTGAGTCTTCTACTGAATCAGTTTCTTCTAACGAGTCTAATGATTCTAATTCAAATGAGTCGCATTCAATGAATGTGAATGAACAAGGACCGCAAACCGAAGAACAAAAAAAGGTAGATAAGGTTTATTATAATTTTGACAATATTGTTTTTGCTACAGGAGTTCTAGAGATCATGCCTGATGGTTATGGTTTTTTACGCAGTTCTGATTACAACTATCATAACTCACCTGATGACGTTTATGTTTCTCAATCGCAAATTAAATTATTTGGTTTACGTACAGGTGATGTTGTTACAGGTGGTGTTCGTCCTCCAAAAGAAGGCGAAAAATATTTCCCTCTAATTAAGGTAGAACAGATCAATGGTCGCGAACCGGGTTTTGTACGTGACCGTGTAATGTTCGAATATTTAACACCATTATTCCCTAACGAAAAAATTAAATTAACAGGTCATCCGCAAGAGAACATGAGTGTGCGTGTGATGGATATGTTTGCTCCAATTGGTAAAGGTCAGCGTGGTTTAATTGTGGCGCAACCAAAAACGGGTAAAACAGTTCTCTTAAAAGATATTGCAAACGCTATTGCCTACAATCATCCCGAAATTTATTTGATCATCTTATTGATCGATGAACGTCCGGAAGAGGTAACTGATATGGCGCGTAGTGTAAAAGCAGAAGTTGTTTCATCAACCTTTGATGAGCCTGCAGATAAACACGTGAAACTTGCCAATATTGTTTTGGAAAAAGCAAAACGTATGGTGGAATGCGGACACGATGTAGTTATTTTATTAGATAGTATCACTCGTTTAGCACGTGCTTACAATACAGTTTCTCCGGCCAGCGGTAAAGTATTATCAGGTGGTGTGGATGCAAATGCATTACACAAACCAAAGCGTTTCTTTGGAGCCGCACGTAAAATTGAGAATGGCGGATCGTTAACCATTATTGCAACTGCTCTCACAGAAACAGGAAGTAAAATGGACGAAGTGATCTTTGAAGAATTTAAAGGAACCGGTAATATGGAATTGCAGTTAGATCGTAAATTATCTAATCGCCGTGTATATCCTGCCATTGATCTTGTAGCATCATCTACACGCCGCGATGATCTTTTATTGGAAAAAGACATGCTCACGCGGATGTGGATCTTGCGTAAACATTTAGCTGATATGAATCCTCAAGAAGCAATGGAATTTTTATTGGATAGATTGCGTCGCACACAAAGCAACGAGGAATTCCTTATTAGTATGAACGGATAAGTAGGATAAAAATGAGCAAAAAAGCACTTCTTCTCGCGGTAATTTATTCTTCGATCGTTATTATTTTTAAACTGTTCATTTGGCAAGGTGGGCATACATTTGACCTTGCTTACAGATGGGCTCATTCGTTTACCATATTAGCAATTATTCCATTCATTATTTTTGGAGTTAAATGGGTGCGCGATTCAGAAAAAGGCGGTTTTATTGGAGGTAAGCAGGCCGGACGAGTTGGTTTGCAAATAGCCATGTTCTCCATCATCATTTTATTTATTTACAATTATATCGAATTCAAGAATAGCATTGAATTATACAAAGCCTATTACCACGGTCCTGAGTTCTTAACTTATCTTGAAAAAGACCC
>CAYYUS010000439.1:0-3202 GCA_964474925.1 uncultured Akkermansia sp.
GGGGCTTACCAATATGTCGCTCCTACGGAGCTGGGAAATAAATTGTTTTATTTGCGTCTTTTATTAATGATTCGTTGAACCAATGATTCTCTTTTACGGAGCTGGAAATCGCAATTTATTTTTTTCGTGCGAAATAAATGTCCCATCCAATTGTAACGTCCGCATGTAAAAGTGGGACGGGACATTTTGTCCCGTAAATATTTTTTAGCGCGGCGCAGCTTAGTCCCGTAGGGACGGCATGTTGGTAGAAATATATTTTAAAAGAAATCAAAGCCCCTTTAGGGGCGATATATTGGTTTTACCCGATCATTTTCTCAAAATCCTCTTCGGAAATTATCGGAACCTTTAAGTTCTCGGCTTTTTTTAGTTTTTCAGGACCCATATTTTCACCGGCTAAAACAAAACTTGTTTTTTTACTAATAGAACTTGAATTGGTTCCTCCGTTCAATTCAATAAGCTCTTTTATTTGATCACGACTAAATTTGGTAAATACACCACTCACAACAATGGTCTTTCCTTCCAATTTATTACTTATAGCTTGTTGTTGCTCGGCACTAATTTCAAATTGGAGTCCTGCTTTTTTTAAACGGGTGATAATGTTTCTATTTTCTTTATCAGCAAAAAATTCCATGATGCTTTTTGCAATGGTTTCTCCAACTTCATCCAACAAAACTAATTGTTCTGCATTCATTTCCATTAAAGCGTCAATGGTCTTTACTTTTTTGGCCACTTTTTTAGCAGTGGTTTCTCCTACGTGCCTAATGCCAATAGCAAACAATACACGTTCAAAAGGAACAGTACAACTATTTTTTAAGCCATCAATAATATTTTGTGCGCTTTTTTCGGCCATACGCTCTAAAGGCAAAAGCTGTTCTTTTTTAAGATCGTACAGATCGGCAATGTTTTTTATAAGGCCCGCGTTATAGAACTGATCAATTGTTTCTGCACCCAAGCTATCAATATTCATAGCTTTACGGCTCACAAAATGTTCCATTTTACCTTTTACTTGCGGTGCGCAACCATTTTCGTTAGGACAATAATGATTTGCTTCGCTTTCTAGACGCACTAAAGTTGTTCCACATTCAGGACATGCATCAATATATGTTGTTGGTTTTATATTGGCCGGGCGCTTTGTAAGATCCACACCAATTATTTTTGGAATGATCTCTCCACCTTTTTCTACAAATACTTGGTCGCCCACGCGCACATCTAATTTTTCGATGATATCGGCATTATGCAAGCTAGCGCGTTTTACAGTTGTTCCGGCAAGTAAAACAGGTTTTAAATTAGCAACAGGAGTTATTGCACCGGTTCTTCCAACTTGGTAAGTAATACTTTGTAGTTCGGTGCTTACTTGCTCTGCTTTAAATTTATAGGCAATGGCCCAGCGGGGAGATTTTGCCGTAAAGCCCAATTGTAATTGTTGTTTATAGCTATTGATCTTAATTACAATGCCATCAATGTCAAACGGAAGTTTAAAGCGTTCTTTATCCCAATGATCAATAAATTTTTTTACTTCGCCAATACCTTTGCAAAGTTTAGAATGTTTACTAATTCTAAATCCCCATGTGGCAGCGGCTTGTAGGCTTTCTAAATGCCCCGGAAAAGGAAGATCTTCTCCGTATAGCGCATACAAAAAGCAATCGAGTTTTCGTTTTGCAACAACGCTGCTGTCTTGCATTTTCATGGTACCGCTGGCGGCGTTACGAGGATTAGCTAATGGAGCCTCGCCAATTTCTTCACGTTCTTTATTAATATCATCAAATACTTTGCGGGGTAAAAATATCTCACCGCGGATCTCAAATTCCTTTGGAAATTTTCCTTTTAAATTTAAAGGAATAGATCGAATGGTTCTTGCATTGGTTGTAACATCATCTCCTTGAACGCCATCTCCGCGGGTTACGGCTTTTTGTAATTCACCATCTACATATGTTAATCCAATAGAAAGTCCGTCAAATTTTAATTCGCACACATATTCTAATTCTCCTGCACCAAAGAGATCGTTTGCCAAACCAAGTCCTTCTGATGCTCTGCGATCAAAATCTTCAAGATCTTCCCAGTTATAGGAATTACTTAAAGAGAGCATAGGGTATTTATGTTTTACCGATTTAAATTCTTTGGTAACCTGGCCTCCCACGCGTTGGCTTGGAGAATTGGGAGATAAAAATTCAGGATGCTCTTTTTCTAAAGCAATTAAGGTCTCCAGTAATTTATCAAATTCAAAATCGCTTATAGTGGGTTTGTCCAGTACATAATAATTGTAATTATGTTGCTCAAGTTCCTCACTTAAGGACTCAATTTTCTTTTTGGCGCTTGCTTTGTCCACGCATCTAATTTAAGGGATTTGACAGTATTTATTCAAAGATTACTTTAACTTTTTGTAAATTTATGAGCATGAAGAAATTAGTTTTTTTATTGGCATTTGGCTTTACCTGTTCTAAAGGTCAAGTTTCCAATGATACCACATTCAATTGGCTTGTTGGAAATTGGGAAGCGCAAACCAAAGATGGAAAGTTCTTTGAATATTGGAGTAAAGGCGATTGTGTACTTGAAGCTCAGGGTGGAGAGTTGGTGAAGAAAGACACCGTATTTAAGGAATGGTTAACATTAACTAAAATAAAAAATTATTGGTGTTATATACCTGTGGTTGGGAAACAAGCGCCAATTGCCTTTGCTTTAAAAGAAATAAAGAACAGAGTATATGTTTTTGAAAATAAAGAGCACGATTTTCCTCAACAAATAATTTACGAGTACATTAATCCCGATCATTTTAAAGCAAGAGTAGAAGGGAAGATGAATGGAAAAGAAGTGAAAGAGTTGTATGAGATGAAGCGGATCAAATAAAAAACCCCCAACTTTCGCTGAGGGTTTTCAAATTCTTAAGTTATTTCTAAGGTTTGATCTTAACGATCTTAAATTCTGTTCTACGATTTTGTGCGTGCTCTTCTTCAGTACACTTAGATACTTTTTTGCCTTCGCAAGCACAACCGTTTATTAATTTGGCCTCGCCATAACCTTTTCCAAAGATACGATCCTTAGAAATTCCTTTACTTACAATATATGCAGCGCTCGATTTTGCACGTTTATCAGAAAGTGTTAAGTTGGCTTTAGCAGCACCTCTACAATCGGTGTGTGATCCTAACTCAATTACCATTCCGGTATTTTCGTTCATTAAGCCAACAACTTTGTCTAACTCAATAGC
>CAYYUS010000440.1:0-3200 GCA_964474925.1 uncultured Akkermansia sp.
AAAAACAAGCTCCGTGCCTCCGCGTCTCCGTGGCTAAAAATATTTTGAAATAGCAATTATAGCATTTTTCAAACGCTCTTTATCAAAGCCTTTGATGATCTCAAACTTTAAACCCAATTTTTTTAATTCATCCACATGCATTTGCATGATCTCCTTTCGGTTGTATTCGTTTCGGCGTTGTTCATCGGCCACCCAAGGAAGATCAATATCACAAAGCAAATGAAGATCATGATCGGTGTTAATGATATTTTGCGAAATGAATTCCGGTGCACTTTTAAAAACAACATCAGCCCACACTTTTCCTGAAATTAAATTGGTGTCACAGAATAAAAAACGATTGGCGCGTTTTATTGTTTCATGCTCCCATAAAATTTGTTTCTCGTAAATCACATTCAGATCCTCTTTGGTATGACCTTCAATGTTTTTTGTAAGGAAATAATCGCGTGCATATTCTGGAACGAAAATGGTGTTATAATGCAAAGCCAATTGCTCGCACAATACAGTTTTCCCTGTGCTTTCGGGACCAACAACAGCTATTTTAATGATCTTTGAGTTCTCCATGAGTAAAAGCCATAAGCGGCCATTGCTGTAAATACAAAATATAAAACCGCAAAAAGCGGCATTTCCTTTTTCCAGTACAAAATTACATAAGCAAGATCAATTAAAACCCAAAACGCCCAGTTCTCGATCCATTTTTTTGTCATCATAAATGTGGCGGTAATGCTGCAAGCGGTTAATATGGCGTCAAATTCAATTTGATCGCCTTTAAGTTTTTTGAGAAGGAAATAATAAATAATACTTTGGATAAGCGTGGCAAGGAACATAAATAACCACATAGTGCGTGGTGTATGTATAACATTGAATTCTTTATTCTCGTTCTTCTTCCAATAATACCATCCGTAGATCCCTGTTACAAAATAAAATCCTTGCAAGGCCATGTCGCCATACAATCGTTGCTCGTAAAATTCAAGGAAAGAAGTAACAACACTTATTAATGCTAAAGGCCAACACCAAATGCGTTGCATAATAGTAAATAAAACGCCAAGAACACCAGAGATAAGCGCTATTGCACCAAGTAACGACATTTATTCGATCTTGATATTAAGCTCGTTGAAGCGACGAATGATATGAAGGAATTGATTGCATGGATTTTCATTATCCCATATATATGAACTAAATGCGATCCCGTCAAAACCATACTTCACTGTTTTTTCTATAACTTTATCGGTTACACCACCACGCGCCACAATTTTTTTATTGGTGCTTTTTAATGCGGCAATTAGAGCTTCTTCATAAAAACCGCCGTATAATTCGCCCGTTAAATTATTATACACCGTGCCCATCAAAAAATAATCAAAATCGTGTTCTTCTTTATTATGGACATTAGTAAGACGTTTATACGAACGCGTTTTAAAAAGCTTTCCAAACTTGATACGTAAACGCAAACGTGTAAAAAAATATTTCCACTTTTTATTTAAATGCGTAGACGTAAAATGAATTCCTTTAAGATCGTATTTGGCTGCAAGAATGTGGTGTGAATGAATAATGATACGGTTGTGAAAGTATTTTGGTATCTCATCAATATAATCGCGCATTTCTTGCGTGGTGAGCTTAGGCTTTCTTAAATGAAGGGTCATTAAACCATCTTCAAACATTTTAGTTACCAAACTTGGCTCGTCGGGTAAAGTTTTTGATCCGGTTATGACAATCAGTTTCATTTAATATTATGCTATTATACAAAAACTTTTGAAAGTGCGTGTATCAAAAGTTTGTTTTTTTCGAGGGCATTACCAACAACAACCACATTTGCCCCTGAGCTTTTTGCTTTTTTTGCCCCTAAGGCAGAACTGACGCCGCCTCCAACAATAAGTGGAATTGAAATGCTTTGAGAGGCTTTTTTAATGAGCGTTGCGTTTACCTGCTGTTTTGCACCACTTCCTGCTTCAAGATAAACTGCTTTAAAGCCTAATTGCTGAGCCGCTAACATCGTGTCTAAAATTTTTTGATCGCCTTTAAGCGGTTTTGTATTGCTTACTTTTTGCGTTTCACTTTTACTTCCTGTGTCAACTAAAATATAAGCTACAGGAAACGTTTTGAGTTTAAGTTCCTTTATTTTTTGTGCGGCACGAACTTGCTTCTCTATCAAATACTCCGGGTTTCTTCCCGAAAGCAAACTTAAAATAAAAATACCATCTGCCTCTTTGCACAGTTGCGATTCATCTCCCGGAAAAAGTATCACTGGAATTTTAGTAATCTTCTTTATTGACTTTACAGTCTCCTTTAAATTATTTCGCTTTAATTTACTTCCTCCCACCAATATAAACGACACCGAACTTTTTTTCAGTAATTTGATCAATCCTTTATCAAACTTATCGGGGTCAACCAATACAGCCAATGAAGATGTATGTTTATGTATAAGCTTATCGAATTTCATGTGCTATCAAAGCTAGAAAATAACCTTCAAATTTGCGATACATCAATTTATAATTACGAATGTGGTCTTCAAAATGAATACATGCATTTACTTCCCCTCGTGGTTTTAGGTCCAAGGCATCAATAATTATGTTCTTAAATTCCAATTCCTTTTTTCCGTACACTTTATAAACCGCTTCTTTACAACACCATAAAAATGTAAGCTTATCAATGTCATTTTGTGCAAACTCAAGTTCCGAATCGCAACAAAATTTATGCTTGATGTTGATCACTTTTTCGCGGATCAATTCTACATCTACACCCGTTTCATCTGTAGTGTGAATACTAATTGCCAACCATTGATGCGAGTGCGAAATACTGATATGCTCGCTGCGACCCTTTAAAAACGGGCGATTCAGCTCATTATATACCAATTCTACAGACTCAGTATTTAACATTCTTTTAAGTAAGAATAGGGTGCCTTTTCGCTCAATTTCACGCTTTTCTTCAAGTGCGTTAATGGCCTTAAACCCTTGCAGGTCAAGCATTCCAAGGCCTAATTCATCATTAATATATTCTAGGTGTATCAATTTGAGATTTACAAACTTAAGGCTTATCTTTGTATATTATTTTAAAATCTTAAAAATCATACGAAAATGAGCACCACAACTACAAAATTTGTAAAATCAAAAGTAAAAGATATCTCGTTAGCCGAATGGGGTCGTAAAGAAATAAAATTAGCCGAAGAAGAAATGCCTGGTTTAATGGCGCTTCGTAAAGAATATGGT
>CAYYUS010000441.1:0-3192 GCA_964474925.1 uncultured Akkermansia sp.
TGATTCGTCAAATACGCCTAGCAGTAGATTCAACGAGCATTTCGTATGAGCGTATACACAGATCAAAGTTTCGTTTAAAACAAAGAAAAGCACAGCGGATGATTTTGATTATGTATCGCAAACAAAGAATTATTATTCACCATCGAGCCATGAGTATGTAGAGATCTTTTATGAAAAATATAACGACTACGACTATCGTAATAAAAAGGAATTGATAGAAAAGGTAAAAAAGAATTTGGGCGAGGTATTAACTATGAACATAAGAACCATTTCTCAAAAAGAAGAGAATGGTGTTTTAACCTATGAATTTTACATGAAAGATACCGCTACTGTAAGAGCCATAAAAGCCAAAGTATTTGTAAAAGGTGGAACAGTGTACCAGGTAAAAGCGCCTTGTGATACGTTATATGGTTTAAAGGGATGGGCGGCTGAATTTTATGATTCGTTTAAATTAAAGGATACGGTTATTGGCAAAGATCTTTTTAAGAATAAGTTCAAGGAGTTATTGAATGATCTTGTGAGCGCTGATACAGCGGTTCAACGTAAAGCCTTGTTCTCATTAAGTAATTCGGTTAGTTTAGAAAAGGAATATCTGGAAGATTATCTTCAATTTATTCAAAGTGAGAAGATCAATAAACTTAATACGGAGGCAAAAGCGCAATTATTTGTAAGTGGTGGAGTTTTTGAAAGCGAAAAGATAATCCCTGTATACTCAAAACTGTATACTCAATATGCTGACAGTGCTTATTTGCAGATCTGTTTATTGAAAGGATTAGCATTTTATAAGAACAAGAACGCATTTAAAACTGTAGGCGAACTTTTAATTAAAGAAACACCTTTAGTTGGCGATGAAAGTGTGGTTGGAAATGTATTTAAAGTAATGCAAGATTCGTTGGAACTCTGTAATACTTTGTTTCCTTCGGTGTTGGCTATTACAAGAAACGAGGAATATCATACGCCTGTTTACAAACTGCTAAGTTTACTTATCAAAAAGAAGATCGTTACCGGACAGCAAATAGCGTTAAGTAAAGCAGATATTTTGCAAGATGCAAATGCGGAATTAAAACGCTACAACGCCACTTCACAAGGAAAGGGTAAAACGAATTCGTATGGAGGTAATAATCCAAACTTGGAAGAAATGATAAGTATGGTGAAGGAGAATTTGGAGACCTTAACTACAAACTCCATTGTAAAAAACACTAAATATAAAGATGTGTTGAACTTAAATGAACAACCATTACTTGTGAATTTTGCACATATTCTAATGCCGTTCTACAAAACTGATGAAAAGGCCAAGCAATTTATTGATAAGGTAGCTAAGATCAAGAACGATCAGATCATGATGCCGATGTTTGTGTTGTTAAAAAAGAATAGCATAACGCTGAATGACACGCTTGCAAATTACTATGCCAAAAATCCAAATACACGCGCGTATTTTTACAGTGAGTTAGAACGTGATAATTTAACTTCCGTATTCCCAAAAGAATATGCAACTCAATTGCAATTGGTGGAGTCGGTTTTAAAAGCATACGGCTTGGTAAATACGTATTCGGCTTATGATACCGAGAAACAAAAAGACAGTTTGATATTTCATAAAGAGATAAAAGCAAGTAATAAATACGAAAAAGGAACTGTTTATATTTTTAAAACACCAAAAAACAAACTAGGCTTGAATAAATGGTCGGTGGCTTTTGTCCCTACTTTAAATGATAATAAATTAAATACCGATGTTGTTGTATTACGTTCGAATGAACTTTACAACGAAACATTAACAGAAAAGGAAATAGAGAACGAGATATTGGATGAATTTTCAGGTATCTACCGCGGTAGAATAGTTTCAAATCGCTCAAATTATTACGATTACGAATGAGTTTAGGTATTTTATATTTGTTTCCCGGCCCTCTAAGTGAAACCGAAATTGAGATCGTGCTACCAAAACACAATATCGATCTTATTAAGACTATAAAGCATTTTATTGCCGAAGACGCGAAAACTGCACGACGCTTTTTAAAACTCTGCGCGTATCCAAATATTCAAGATGCAGAGATCGCTTTGCTAAATGAACATACAGAAAGCAATACAGTAGGATCGTTATTAGAACCATTACTCAAAGGACAAAATGTTGGATTAATGAGCGATGCCGGTTGTCCGGGTATTGCTGATCCAGGAGCTGAGGTAGTAAAGTTAGCGCATAAAAAGGGAATTAGAGTTTTACCTTGGGTTGGTCCGAGTTCAATTGTGCTTACTATCATGGCTAGTGGTTTTAACGGACAAAATTTTGCTTTTAATGGTTATTTGCCAATTGAAAAAGACAAGCGTGTGAAACGCATCAAAGAATTAGAGTCATTCGCTGTGAAGCATAAACAAGCGCAGTATTTTATTGAAACGCCATATCGTAACACGCAATTGTTCGCTGATCTTTTGGCTAGTTTGAATCCATCTACACAGTTATGCTTGGGCATCAATTTAACAGATGCTACTCAACAAGTGATCACTAAGTCGGTTTCGGAGTGGAAAAGCATAAAGGCCCCCGAAATTCACAAGATACCAGCGGTTTTCGGCATCTATTTTTAAGAACCCTTTGTTTAAAACATATTTTCTAGCTCAAAGCTGGAGCTTAGCCTTTCCCTACCTTGCATACAATGAGTTTGTTGAGTGCCATACGGTCAAAACATAATTTGATCTTGAAATTGCTTTTGGTAGTGGTAGTTTCTTTTATTTTCGCCATACTACTTCCCGGACATAAAGTTAATTTTCATAATGTAGATGAGTTTGATGCCGTGTGGCCGTACAAAGATCTTGTGTTGGATGAAGATCTGTTCATTAAAAAAACAAATGATCAAATAAAAGAAGAGCAAGATAAAGCAAGTAAAAATGCATCGCTTGTTTTTAATGTGAATATAAATGAGAAGGAAGAAAAGTTGCAGGAACTTTTAAAAAACGATGCAAAATTATTTGCGCAATTGGCGCCCTTGTTCGACAGTATTTATAGAATTGGTGTAGTGCAAACAAATGAAGATGCAATTGGTAAAACCATACTTCTTCATGAGAACGGCGTTGGTAAATTTATTTCGTACAATGATCTGTATACGATAAGTGCTGCATCAGAAACACTTGTAAGGTTAGCAAAGGAAAATGAAGTAACTATTCCTTCATCAGTAAATCTAAATGATCTTTTGGCTATTACTATTT
>CAYYUS010000442.1:0-3188 GCA_964474925.1 uncultured Akkermansia sp.
GGGTTTTGTGGAAATGAAAAAAGAAGAGGTTGGTCATTATTTTCCTGAGATCCGAAAACACATGAACGATTGTAAATTCAATAACTGTTTACACATTGACGAGCCTAAGTGCGCGGTGCGTGATGCTTATGAGCGTGGTGATATTTCTGAAGAACGTTATAGTAGTTACATCAAAATTCTTGCCGGCGAAGAGATGGATTGGAAGGCGTGGGAGATCTAGCTTTTTTGCCACGGAGACGCAAAGGCGCGGAGTTTTTGTTTTGTTTAATTATGATTGTTATGAAATCGCAACGGTTAGCTTAGTTTTTCTCCGAGCCTCCGTGTCTTGGTGGCAAAAACAGTCACAATCGGCGAGCGAAGCGAGCCGGTCGGTGAAATGTGGTTAAAAAAAGTAAAGCAACAAATTTCTCGATAGAATAGTTAGTACCTTTGGCCTCTATTATGGTAGTACGTATTCTTATATTCTTTACACTCACGCTTCTTATTGAGTTCTACTTTTTGCAAGCAGTAAAAACATTTGTGCAAGATTTTTCTCTCGGAAAACGAAATGCATTTTTGTACACAGCTTACGCGCTAGCGGCGTTTAGTTTGTTGCTTGGCTTAGTTTCTGCGTTTTATCCTCCGCCAAATTGGAATACTTTTTTCCGCTTCATATTGTCGGTGGCGCTTATTTTATTGCTGTGTAAATTATTAGGCTGTGTTTTTTTAATTGTAGATGATGTTATTCGTTTTTTTAGGTGGGTAATTGCGCAGTTCGACAGAAAAACAGGAGAAGAATTAAATGCGGCTCCAGGAATTAGCAGGCTTAAATTTTTGAGTCAAGTTGCTGTTACGTTTACCGTTATTCCTGCTATTGGTTTTATTTACGGCATGGTGCGTGGCGCTTATAAATATCGCGTGCACAAAGTAGTTGTTCCTTCTCCGGATCTTCCGGCCGAATTTGATGGGTTTAAAATTGTACAGCTTTCGGATATTCACGTGGGTTCGTTTATGAGCACCGATCCCATTACAAAGGCGTTTGATATTGTGATGCAACAAGGAGCTGACATGATTGTGTTTACGGGTGATCTTGTAAACAACGAAGCAAAAGAAACGATTGGCTACGAAGAGCAGTTTAGCAGATTAAAAGCGCCGCATGGTGTTTATTCTGTATTGGGAAATCACGATTATGGCGATTACGTTAAGTGGGATTCTGAAGAAGCGAAAGTTGAGAATTTAGAAACATTAAAAAAGAAACACGCTTCTTTTGGTTGGAAATTAATGATGAACGAACATGTTGCCATTGAAAAAGACGGCGCAAAAATTGGTTTGTTGGGAATTGAGAATTGGGGTGGTAATTTGCGCTTTCCGCGGTATGGTAAAATGAAGAACGCTTACGAAGGAGCAGAACAATATCCTTTTAAAATTTTAATGAGTCACGATCCCAGTCATTGGGACATGCAAGTTGTTTTAGAATATCCTGATATTGATCTTACGTTAAGCGGACACACACACGGCATGCAATTGGGAATTGAAATTCCGAGCTTGAATATTCAATGGAGCCCGGTAAAATATGTGTACAAGAATTGGGCAGGCCTATATAAGCAAGGAAAGCAATTTCTTTACGTTAATCGCGGACTTGGGTTTTTAGGGTATCCGGGCCGCCTTGGTATTTGGCCTGAAATTACGGTATTAGAACTGAAGAAGGTTTAATCCCCACTAACAGCCTCTTCCATATTATCAACCTTCGACTCGCTGTACTCGCCGCTTTCCATCATTAAAATTTTTCCGTCTTTATCTAATACAAAAAAGTAAGGGATCTTATTGTCTTTTAATCCTAATTGTTTTTGCATTCCCTTTACGTCGGTTTTTTCGGTATCTAATATATAAGGCCAAAATTCTTTTTGTGTACCCGCTTTAAAGTCTTCGGCAATTTTTTTGAAACCACTGATCATTGGAACAAAAACAAAATTCACATCATAAACTTCTGCCATATCAAATTTATTATCCTTCTTGTCCGGTTTTTTCATGAAGGTATAGTATAAGGGGTTTAGCCATTTTTTCAATTCGTCTTCTGCCCCTCTATGAAAAGCAATAGCTACAATGGTTTCTTTCCCATTCTTAATTGGCAGGCTCATTGCCTTGTCGTTTAAACAGGTGCCGTTCACCGCAGGAAATTGTTGTCCTTTTTGCGCGTTCATAGCCAATGTGCTTAAAACTACGCTCATTATAATAGTTAGCCTTTTCATAGTGGTTGGTTTTTTGGTAAATATATACATTATCTTACTTCAATTTTCGACGAATGGTTTCGTTAAACGATAAAATTCTATTTAAATTTATACAGGCCCTTGAATGTTAGAATATAACACCTCATTAATGAAACCTTTTTAGTTTGGCGGCATATAACTAAACAAGAGCTCGTTTTTTTAGCTTGTGAAAATGCAGATCTTAAAACCCAACCATATTCCTTCTTTTTTTTACTTCGGTAAACGCATTGCTTTCTTTGCTTTGTTGTTTGTGAATGTTTGTTTTTCGCAAAACCTTACAGCGCCTTACAGCGCTTCCTACTGGAGTGCTTATGCGGATAAATTACAATTAATAGGCAACGACCGTCAAGAATTTCTTGCATCACATAAAAGAATGCAAACCCCGGTTCCTATAGCAAATACACCTACTGTTGCGTCTTCGTTTAATTCCACCTTCAACTCTAAAGGACCCAACACAAATAATCAGGTTATGGCCCCGCCGTGTTTTAATCCTGATTTTGAATTAGGAACTTTAGCCGGTTGGACCGTAAGTTCCGGTTTTCATCCGGGTTATAATGCTATGGGTTGTTGTCCAAACCCAGCCGGGCAACAATCAATTATGCCCACCGCCGCAGGCACCGATCCTTATGGTGGGTTTCCTGTAGTGTTTCCTGGAGGAAATTTTTCTTTGCGCCTTGGTAATAATGTTATTAATGGCGAGGCCGATCGTATCGAACAACAATTTTTGGTAACGCCGGCCAACGCAAACTTTTCTTACAAATATGCCGTTGTGCTAGAAGATCCAAATCATCCAATTAGTCAGCAGCCTTCTTTTCAGGTTGAAATGGTGGATACGCTTAATCAATTAATTCCTTGTACATATTTTTATGTGGCCGCGGGGCAAAACATTCCCGGATTTTTTAATTCAACAACACCGGGTGTAATTTATAAGCCTTGGACAAC
>CAYYUS010000443.1:0-3186 GCA_964474925.1 uncultured Akkermansia sp.
AGATCCCAATCTGTTTCTTCAAAGAAAAGATCGATATGCTTTATTTGAGTGATCGGCTCTAGTATATTGTCACTATCGAATTGCTGTTGATAGATGACCAAACCTTTGGTTGACCCAACACAAAGTCTATCACTCTTATCTATCAATATACTATTCTGATTAGAAACCTGTCCTAAAAATCCATCATCATAATCATAATAGCGTATTCTGTGCTCACCGTACAGATCAATTTTTGCAATACCGGTGGATAATCCTGCCCAAATATGTTTGTTGTGATCTTTAATAATAGAATAAACCTCATCCGATGTTAGACCTAAAGCTGCAGTAACATTTTTAAATTTTCCATTTTCAGAAACAAGTACGCCGGCACTTGTAGCAAGCCACAAACTATTATTCTCTCCAAAAACAACGTTCTTAACGCGGCAAGGTTGAAGACCATCTTTTTCGGAAAAATGTTTTACTGTTTTGCCATTGTAGGTAAACAAACCATCATCGGTACAAAACCAATAATTTCCTTTATCATCTTGGATGATCTTTGCCACGTAATTATTAGTGATCTTAACATCCGTAAAGGGCTCGATGAATCCATTTACCAATTTAGCAACGCCGGCCTGTGTACCTAACCATATCTCTCCTTTTGAATCAATTAAAGTATTAAAAACAGTATTCATTCTGTCTTCTTTATCCTTACAGTTGATCCGTTTAAATGTTTCGCCATTTGAAACAATTACACCGTTAGTTGTGCCAATATAAAATGTGCCTTTTCCATCGTGTGTAATTCCCCATATATCCGCATTACCTGCGGCCAATTGATTGTTGATGTAGTTTTTTACCTTTTTGTCTTTAAATATGGTTAACCCTCTTTTTGTGCCAAGCCAAAACTCACCGCTAATACCCTGCTCTACCGCCTTTATTTCTTCTGCCACCAAACTATCCTTCGTATTGTAAATAAAAAAGCGTTCGTTTGCCAATTTCGAAACTCCGTTTTGATCAGAAGCAAACCACATGTTCGACTCTCTATCTTGATAGATATTCCATATGCTGTTATCTACAAGCCCATTTTGTCTTTTAAATACAGTCACAGATCCGTCGGATTGTTGCTTTATTAAACCATTACTGGTTCCTAACCAAATGGCGTTTCGGTTATCTTTAAAACAACTATAATAGGTACTTGTTACATCTAAATTACCGGGATTGATCTGTCCAAATTTACCGTCAATGAATTCGTATAATCCTTCGCCGGTTAAGAACCAAATTGTATTATGTGATACTTCCATTACCGAGAAGATCATATCATTGGTTAAACCATCTTTGGTAGTATAGTTGAGTGTAAGATTTCCATCGCTTTTAAAAACACCTCCGCCCAAACTACTGCACCATAAGTTTTTATGACTGTCTTTCATTACGCTAAAAATGGCCGACGTATCTAGCTTGGCATTTATTTTTAATTTACCACAGGTTGTGTCCTTAAATGTAGAAACACCTCTACTCGTTCCTAGCAATGCTACATCATTTTCATCAAAGGTTATTGAAAACACCCTATTGTGACTTAATCCGTTTTGCGTAGTATAATTCTTAAAACGTTTTCCTTTTGTTTTTGTTCGAATAAAAGGGTCGTAAACAGAAAGACCATTGTTTGTACCTATAAGTATCTTTCCCTTTTTATCTTTTGCAATACAAAATACTACGTTATCCGCTAGACCATCTTTATCAGTAATGTACTCGTAAAATTTACCGTCGTATTTAGTAATTCCGCCACCGCTTGTACCAAACCACATCACACCATCATCATTTTGAAAAACGGAAAGGATCTGTCCGTGCGATAAACCGTTATCAATAGTATAATTTGCGAATGGATATGTTTGTGCATTGGTGTTGGTAACCAGCAACAAAAAAAGGAAACTTAAAATTTTATCGAGGTATTTACCCATTGATAAATGCAATTTTTTAACGTGCATCTAAATTAGACATATTGTAGGATATATAATACACAAAATACCAAATATATATACATTTGCTATATAAAAAAACGCCCGAAATTATTCATTTCGGGCGTTTTAAAGAGTGAGTTTTTTTACTGCTCTATGATCTTTATAACATCGGTTTTATTACCTATAGTTAGTTTTACAAAATAAATTCCTGCACTATAATTCAGTTTTTTAGCGCTGAAACTATATGTATGTATTCCTGCTTGTTTGGTTCCGCTATCAAGCGTTTGGATCTTTGCACCAAGCACGTTGTATACTTCCAGTTTAATATCATCCGATTGCGGTAAATTCAACACAATGTTTGAGTTCAATGTATATGGATTTGGGTACGCAGTCATAAAACCACCTTGCGAATTTTTAAGTTCCTTTACGCTTATAGCGAAGTTAAATGGATGTATAGAATCTGTTCCAACTGTAAAATCTAAGCCTGTAACTGAAGATGTACCGCTAACATTAAAACTATAAGTTCCTGTCATGTGCATTCCCGGAATATCAACAAACAATACGTACCCACCATTTTCGAGTGCACCGAGGTCAAACTCTCCATTGCCGTCTGACACCATCGTGCGAGCAGTACTTGAACCCGGATTACGTTTTACAACAATACCTACACCCGGGATTGGATTGGATGACATGTTTGCACGTGCACTACGCTGAATACCTAAATTAAGATTCAATTGCCCGTGAATGTTATTATTTCCGGCAGGTGTTGGATGGAATCGCACATGGATCTTATGCCCCGGTGAAGTTAAAGTTGTTGTAATGATGGTGCTTGCATTGATCCAATTAGTTGTATCACCATAATAAGTTATCAATGCATTTGGATAAACGGATGGAGTTGGACGAACAGCGATACGATATTCTCCATAAGGAATGCTGTCGAATTTATAATTACCATTCACATCTAATTGTGCTTTAGCTAAAATATCTTGTCGTACAAAATTTGAATTCTCACGATACAAATAAGCCTCGCCACTTGTAACCGGAGTAACTTCAGTAGTGCTTGTATAAACTGTTCCTGTGATAGAACCGAAGTCAACAGGCAGTGTATACCAACCGTAAGCAATATTTGAATTGGTAGAATTCGCAGACAGATACATTAAATAAGCCGAACCAAAGGTGTTGTTCCTAAAGAAATGATATACATACGACATACTTGGTAAACTTGTAAAATACGTATAGTTGCCCATGTTCAACC